>NZ_JBHINJ010000134.1:0-569 GCF_042194855.1 Bartonella sp. CL70QHWL
CCATCTGTATCGTCTTCTTTACTTGCTAAATTAAGAAGCATGCCTAATAGGTATCTTCGTGCGTAGGTAAGTGTGGAACCAAGTGATTGTATGCTATTTTTAGAGCCTGTACTGTCAATTGGAAATGTTCCTTCTGTTGAGATTTGATTGTCTGAAGGATGAGACAGAGTTATTTCTATGGTAACGTTTTTTTCTGTTTGATTTTTAATACGATAAAACAAAGCAAATTTGTATGTTGCAAGCCCTTTCTTTACAGCATCAATGTACTGATCAAGTGTAGCGTATTTGCTGTTTGTATGGTTATTAATGGCGTTTTGTTCGATATTTTTATATGCCATTTGCACAGCCGAAAGATCACGGACAAAATTTTGGCGCTCTTGTCGTTTTATCTCTTGTTCTCTTAAATCAAGAAGACGCTCTAAGCGATCCATATCGACGTCACTGTCTAAGGCTTTATTTAAAATACGTTCCATGACAGTTTGTTCGACGGCTACATGATGTGTTTCTTCAATTTCTATTAGGTTAGTGTTTTGTTCACTCATCTTGATTTCCTACATTGCGCGCAATTC
>NZ_JBHINJ010000135.1:0-568 GCF_042194855.1 Bartonella sp. CL70QHWL
TACCTTTTGATATGATTCCCTTGAAAGCTTATCTTTCTTATAGAGCGATTCTGGTTCTTTGAGAAAAAAACTAGAAAATTCAATTTTTTTAGGTTCAGTTTTCTGATTCTTTGTTATAGCTTGATAGGCTTTTTCTATTTGTGAAACTTGTTTTTTTTTCAACTCAAGCTGTTTTGTTAAGAGCTCAATAATTTCCTCTTTTTTTAAAAGCTGAAGGATTTCCGAATATTCTGCTGATAGAGCAGGTTGTGGCGTTGAAGCAGGTTGTGGCGTTGAAGCAGGTTGTGGCGTTGAAGCAGGTCGCGACTTTTTAGGTGATTTTGGCTTTGTTTTACGTCTAACTTTAACATCTCTAGTGCGTGTTGAATCTGACAAGCCATAATATGTAGTATATATTCGACCGTCGTTTGTTCGGCGGATTTCTTTGTTATTTCTATCATACACCACATCTTTGCTATTTGCATATGCTGGAGCTAGATTCAGCATTCCCCAAAGGGTAATCATTCCTGTTATAATAAATCGCTTTTTCATCTGTCTCCTCGCTTAATTTCGGCAGGGATTGTTTTAT
>NZ_JBHINJ010000136.1:0-566 GCF_042194855.1 Bartonella sp. CL70QHWL
ACATCAACACCTTCAGAAAGACAGCGTACATTGGTAAGTACACGACAAGTATTTTCCCCCGCATCTTCCTTTAACCATTCAAGTTGTTTTGTGCGCTCTTTAGCACTAAAGGTTCCATCAATATGGGCAAGGGTACAGTTAAGAGGAGGAGTATCTTTACAGTTCTTATGAAGAGCGCGCAAAGATTCTTGCACTTTTTCTTTTTTGAATCTCTTGCATATGCGTTTAGAAGTCTCAATATCTTTGCAAAAAGCTAAAGCTCTACGCATGGGCTTGGGGTCATCTTTAAGATCAAGTTTTAGATCCATTTTGGTAAGAGCTCTATAACAGCCATTAATCTTGGTCCTATCGTCAAGAATAAGTTCATAATTCTTATCGGTAATAAGATGTTGAATGGATTGGCTTACTTCTTCTTCGTTAACAACTAATATGATAACTTTACAAGGTGCTAACAGCTTATCCTCTAAAGCACGTGAAAAGTTGTAAGTATAAAGTTGTTTGCCATAGAGTTTTTCATTATCCATGGACACCAAAACGTTATTGGATAAGAAAGCATTCCTTTTCAG
>NZ_JBHINJ010000137.1:0-564 GCF_042194855.1 Bartonella sp. CL70QHWL
AGATAATTTCACTTGCAATAATAATAAAGAAAGGGAGGTGAAGTATGTCAACTAAGTTGCCATGGACGAGGCTTTTTGCAGACAAGTGGGCAATAGTTGTTGATTATTTGCCTGCTGTAGAGGGCAATATCTATATGCGATTACGGTTACGTATGTTGCATACTGGTGAACCTCTTTTTTATAATATTAAAGTTTTATCTAATTACACTGGTTATTCAGTGAAGAAGTTTGAAGCGGCACTGAATGTTTTGCTTGAAGAAGGATATTTCATTCGTTTAGCAGATGGTCGCTTGTGGAATTTAGATGTTGAGGAAGAACTCAATAACTCTAATGAGAATTTAAATAGACTCTCAGAAAAAGCTATAAAAGCTGCGAATACTAAGAGAAATAAGCAGAAAGATAATTCATCAAGAGAACATGATGATGTCATCATGACATCATCACGAGGTCATGATGACATCATGATGAGTTCATCACGACAACACATTAACATTAACAATAACAATAACAAAAAAAATAAAAATATTATTTTATCAAAAAGAGAAATTGATTTTGAAAATTTAG
>NZ_JBHINJ010000023.1:0-14889 GCF_042194855.1 Bartonella sp. CL70QHWL
CTCACAACCGATATGCGAAATCATCCGTCTATTGTTTGTATCAACGTGTCCTCCAGACGTCTTAAGAGAAGGCGCTTTATTGCCTATAATACTGGTTCCCGAATTGATTCCACACATACAAGACGCGAACTCATCACTCGTCAAAAATCTCTTATTAACAGACGAAAAATCCACGTGATGGTCAGAATAGCTACGATTGGTTGTAATCGGAACACCATAGGCAGACTTCGTATTTTCATCTGTCCCTGATTGAAGATAAATATCAACCCAAATATTCTTCCACGGATCGTAAACCATTCCCTCTGGGTCACTACGTGGACGGTGATTTAAACACCAAACAGAATCAGGGAGAATATCCCCCGCTTGATAACCCGATAACGGATGATCTTCAATCTCACCAACATCTGCACAAAGCGTATGAAATCCACCAATCTTTTTAGAGGTATCCTCTGTATAGCCATCAGGAGCCGTCGGATTTTGCGAAATTTCAAAGGATATCTCATTATTATTAGTGAGGGTTGGTATAAGATAAATATAATAATCCTTGCCTGCTTCAAGATCTTTGTCAAAAGTCATCCTTCCACGCCTTGGAACGCGGTAAAAGAGGTACCTACCCCCATTCTCACCACCATGATAAAAGCGAAAACATGCACCGTTATTGATCACAAGACCTTTTCTATTTTCCGGATCGTCTTCCAGAATTCTGTTAGGTTGATTAAAACGCACATTCTCTAAAAAATTAGTGGAAAGAGAACCTACCTTACTTTGAAGTTCAGAAAGACTGTCACTGTTCCTCTGTGCCTTCTCTTGAACTTCTGTCAATGCACTCTTCGCTTCTTCCGCTAACACTTTTGCCTCAGAGGCGGCTGTATTCGCAGAATTTGTCGTTGCTGTCACCGTGTCTAATGAACTCTTGACCTCTCCAAGCCCTTGCTTCGTCGTATCAGCTTCTTCTTTTGCTTGCTCCGCAACACTCTTCGCTTCTTCTGCTGTCGACTTCGCAGTCTCGGCTACTTCCTTGGCTTCTTCTGATAAACTTTTTGCACTCAAAGCGGTTTGGCTTGCTTGATCACTCGTGGATTTTGCTTCATTGGCTATTGTTTCTAAGCCTTCTGCTTTAGATTTTGCATCGCTAGCCTCTCTTAGTGCTTGATCTACTTTCTCTGTTACACTCTCTGCTGCACTTTTCGCCGATTCCGCCAAACCCTTCGCTTCTGAAGCTGTTTGCGAGGCTTGTTCCACTCCTGTTTGCGCCGATTCGGCAACTATCTTAACAGTTGCAACAGATGCCTTGACTTCAGCACAAGCATTCTTGGATTGTTCTGAAAGAGCTTTTGCCTCTTCTGCCATTTGCTTGGCGGCATCTGATGCACTCTTGGATTCTTCTGCTAATCCCTTGGCTGTATCCGCTGTATCTTTTGCAAGATTAGCGGTTGTCGTAGCTGCTGTAACCGCTTCACCCGTTTTCGTCACCTCTGTAAGCGCTTGATCAGAAACCCTTTTCGATTCCTCTGCAACCTGTTGCGCACTATTTGCACGCGCCATGGATTTTTCAGACTCTTGCCTTGCATTAACAACCTGTTCTAATGGTGCAAAAGTTTCATACGAATACAAAGATGCCGTCCCTAAAATCTTAGGAACAACAACGCTATCTTGCGAAGTTCCTTCTCTGATTTCCTCTTGCGTTGCTATTGGTATCAGATACTCATGACTATGATCGGGTATTTTCATATGTTTTATTCCTCCATTAAACCTAAAATGAACACTCTTTCAAATCTTCAAACTCTTCTCTTAAGGTCTCTAAGCGCTTCTCTAAATCTTTTACAGAACCATTAAGCTCTGTTTTCAAAGCTGCTTTCAGTAAATCAAAAACGCCATTAAGCGGCGCATGTACAAATCCTTCCCCCGAATACAAAACGACCCGTACTTGAGACGGGTCGCTAATCTCTGATATCGCAAACGGTTTTAATGACATTTCAACTCCTCATGTCTTGATCCCATAAACTACACTCACATTAACGGGGCGCGTTTCAACCCCACCAACCCTCTCTGCCATAAGGTGATGTTCATGATGCTCTCTGTCATAGATGCCCTCTTTAATCGGCATCGAAAAACTTAAAAAGCTTTCAAAGGGGCTCCTGATAAACCAAGGTAAACGCGGCGGCTTATCTTTTTCTGTAAACCAAAAGGGAGTCTCTACCTGTGGACTTCCTGCTATTTGGTCAAATTCTTGATTACACCTTTCCAAGGCATCCCCACTCAAACCTACACACTCTTCGTCTATAGCTCTCTTGCGCCTTTGCAAGTGAGCTTCAGAAGAAGAAACATCTCGTTTTTTTCGAGAAGAAAGACCTTCTGATGACGCTGGACCTATAAAATGTTCGTGCGCTTTTAAAGAACAGGGTTGTATACTTGCAAAAGAACGCCAAGGGTCTAAATTGCGTTCATTATCAAGTCCCCGTAAAAATAGCCCCCGAAAATCGGGAACATTAAACGTCGTGGCGCCATCTCCTTCTCCCCACGTCGTTCCTATGACACAAAATAAATCCCAATAGACAAGCCGCGGATAAGCCTTCCCATCACATGGCAACCAACCATCCGGCAAGCGCTCCATTGCAAACGGTCCTATCAGACCAGTGGGTAAGCGTTTTAAGGAAGAAACTTTGCCCCTTGTCGGGTTGAGAACTTGCCAACCGGTTATATCTTCATCATACACAAGCGTATAAAGACAGCCATCTTGTATCTCTCCTCCCGATAAGGCTAATAAACCGGTTTCTGTCGCCTTATAAACGGGCTTACCGGCTAAATTATTTAAAGCAATTGTTGTCGCCCCAACATTCTTACCCTTCGCTTTAAAACAAACCGATATGCCATTCTTATACTCTAAAAATGCCGATTGGCTTAGAAGCCTTATCACGCTCGTCTTTTGGTTATTATCAACCGTCACAATCCCTTCAAGTACGCCGCCCGTATCCGATAAATATTCACGCACCCGTTGCATCATAAAACGAGCGCTATTATTAACCGTGTTAGGGTGCTGTCCCTCTGACCAATTAATTAAAGCATCAGCCCCACCATTCTCAGATGCCGTTAAAGACCAATCATAAATCGTGGACATCTGAACCTCACGTCTTGATTCCAAATACAACACTTATATTAATCGGACGCGTCTCACTTATACCTGAACTTGCCAATGCAACATCACGCATGTGAAGGTGGGAATGGGGAAAGGCGAGCTTATGGTGCACACGTATATCCTCTGCCCTTACACCCAAACGTTCGGCAAGTTTCAACCTTTGCTGTTCATTCAACACATATCCCCAGATGATCGTCATATCACCATGCCAACTCTCTTCCTGATTTTCATCATTCAAAATCGTAAAGGATTGACCACTATGATCATGCTTTCTCATAGCGTCATTTTGTAAAGTGCCAAGATAACGAAAGCGGTCTATCTCGCGGTCATCATCAACACCTCGTAAAAAAACACCACGCAAATCGGGAACGTTAAACTTCGTCCAACTATCAGCGCCTCCCCACCTGATCCCTATCGCTTCATAAAGAGCAGGATAATCACTGCGCAAATAAGCCTTCCCATCACAAGGTAACCAGCCATCTGGCAAAACTTGCATCCCAAAAATTCCTATCGTCCCTGTCGGATAAATGGGAATAACCGGTTCTTGTGATAAAGAGAGAGGCGTAGGATTTAAAACTTGCCAAGCATGATCCCTATAAATCAAGCTATAAATGCACCCCCTTTGAAGTTCACCTCCAGATAATGCACGAATGCCTAATTCCGTTGCCTTGTAAACAGGTTTAGCAGCTAAATCATTCAAGGCAATTGCGGTTTCCCCAACATTCTTACCCTTCGCTTTAAAACAAACTGATATCCCATTCTTATACTCTAAAAATTGCGATTGGCTTTGAAGTCTTATCAACGTCGTCTGCTGTTCAGCATCAACCGTAAAAGTGCTTTCAATCACACCACTCGTATCGGATAAATATTCACGCACACGCTGCATCATCACACGAGCACTATTATTCAGACTACTAGGACGTTGTCCTTTTGACCAATCTATTAAATCATCACAATAGGCATTCAAGGAGGCATTTAAAGACCAATCATAGATCGTCGACATCTTACACCTCATGTCTTAATCGCAAACAGAACACTCACATTAACTGGACGCGTCTCGCCCTCACCAGTGCTCTCCAAAACAACCTCTTGGCTCTCATCAAGAGTATAAGGACTTGCAACGTGACTCCCTAAATTCTCACGCTCTATACCCATAAAATTCGCTAGAGAGCTCCCCCCAAACAAGCCTAGACGATAGCCCAATACATCTGTCGTATTCCCATCCCAAAAGTTTTCGTTGCTGGTAAAATGAGACATCGAAAGGCTCTGTCCTTGATGTTGATGCGACTCGATTAAATCTGTTTGCACACTTGCAAAAGAACGCCCTTCATCAATATTGCGCCCTCCATCAAGCCCCCGTAAAAACATTCCTCGAAAATCGGGAACATTAAACGTCGTAACGCCATCCCCCTCTCCCCAAACCGTTCCTATCGTCTCAAATAAATCACGATAATCACGACGCAAATAAGCCTTCCCATCGCAAATTAACCAATCCTTTGGAATCCCACGCATTCCAAACGTTCCTATAAAACCCGTGGGATAAAGACTGCTTTCTTTTACTTCTAAGGGAATCGGGGTAGGATTAACAAGATGCCAATGATCTCCATTATAAAACAATGTATAAATGCACCCTTGTTGGATTTCCCCTCCCGATAATGCACTGATGCCTAATTCTGTTGCTTTATAAACCGGCTTGCCATCTAAAGCATTTAAGACAATCGTGGTTGCGCCAACATTCTTACCCGTCGCCATAAAGCGCAAAACGATACCATTCTTATACTCTAAAAACTGTGAAGTGCTTGCAAGTCTTATCACACTCGTTTGTTGGACATGATCATTTGTCACAATGCCTTCAAGCTCTCCACCCGTGTCTGACAAGTATTCCTTTACGCGCTGCATCATCACACGGGCGCTCGTATTCACACTGCTAGGATACTGTCCTTCGGACCAATCAATCAAATCATCTACGCGCGTATTATCCGCCGCTCTAAGCGACCAATCATAGATCGTTGACATCTCTCATAAATCCTAATTCCGGTAAAATGGTCCGTAAAACGCCCGCATGAATTGCGTCATCAAAGGATTATCATCATCACTCTCTTCTTCTTCCGAAGCCTCTTCTTGTGATGCTAATAATGCCCTTAAAACCTCTAACAAGTTGTCTCTATTTCTAATGCCACCATGCGCTGTAGGACTTGCTCTATGAGGCTGCCCACCATACATCTGTAATACACGGTTGACAAAATCACTTGCACGCATAGCATTGTTTCCACCATTCAAGCCAACCGCATTGCTGCCAACAATTTGCGCCGCATTGGCATGGGGATTTTGCAAAAGACGCGCGGCTCCTCCTGCACCTTGTTGATGGGCTAAATACAACTCCGCTTCACTAGGCGCTCTTCCCAAAAGGCGGCTTAAATGATTGCGATTATCAAGCGTCAACCGCCCCATGGCATCTGCCGCTTGCATGGGGTCAAAACGATCCTGCAAACCATATTGTTTGGCGGTGCTGTCTATAAATTGATACAACCCACCAGCAGAAGAGCGGGGATTCCTTGCATTCGGATTGCCTCCACTTTCCACTTGCGCAACACGGTACAAATAGCTCTCTGGCAAACCATATCGCGCTGCCGTTTGCCGTATCGCTTGATTAACAGCAGGACTATAACGGGTCATAGCCTAATCTCCTCCCTTACTCAAATGCACTCAATAAATTCAACTCCTCCGTTGAGGCTTTTCCCCCACCTCCAAACAAAGCAGCAGAAAGCTTTTTGAACCATTCTTTTGTCGCATATCCCTTATGATGCGCGTTTACCATGCGTTGAATGAGAGCTACAATTTGATCATTCTTAATCTGTGTCCCCCCTGTTAACAATTTGACAACATCCTTTTCAATCCGTTGACGCTCTCTAAACGCCGCCTCTTTGAAAGGAATCCAAGCTGCCTTCCCAGCAGCTTTTGCTAATTGTACAGCTGCATCATGTTTACCCGTTGGCATACTGACATTATGCGTAAAAGAGATCTTTTCATTCGCTACACGATTGGGTATTCTGTTATAAAAATCTGCATAATTAGCTTCTCTATCGACAACCTTCTTAACAGCAGAAGCTTTATCTGCTCCATAAGTCTTCGCAAATCGTTCATATAGATCATTTGTACCAAAAATCTCCTTTGCCTTGGACACTTCATCTTTTGTTTGACCCATGCCTTGTAAAAGTTTTGCTCTTGATCCCTTTTTAAAGTATTCTTGTTGTCCCTCTGGTAATTCATCAAAAATTTTACTGAATTTATCCTTATTAACCGACTTTCTAAGGACTTTTTCTCCTTCGCCCATAGCATCTACATCTGAACTATATTGATGATATAATGCCCGTCCCTTCTTATATTCAGACGATATATCATCCATAAGCTCTAATAATTTTTTCTTGATACCAACTAAACTGCGAACTTGGCTATTATCTCCTTGTCTCTTTTCGGTCCTTATCATTAAATCGACAACCTCTTTAGTCTTATGAAGAGCCCCCATGTTTGGTTTCTCCTTAAGGAGACTAAATTTTTGAGAAGAAAACGGACTAACGTTGTTGCCATCCGTAATAAACCGCTTTAGTCCTTCATCATAAGCTTGTTTGAAGTATGGACGCTTCATTAAATCATTAAGAGCCCCATAATATTTTTCTCCTATCGGCGTTTTCTTGGCTATTTCGTAAAGAGTATGTGATTCTGCTTCTCTACTCGCGATAAGATCATCTTTTAAACCTGTGACATTTTGACGAGGAACAAAGTGTTCATCAGCAGCTTGATGAATACGCTCCCCTCCTCCCAGCGCTCTCTGCCCAGCTCTTTTAGTCAAATCAAGATAAGCTCCTTGATTTCTTTTCGCGATATCAAAAACAAGATCCTGTAAAAAAGGACTATGATCAGCTACGTAATCGGTAGGAACTGCATTCTTAAAAGAGTTTCCTAGCTCTTCAGAAGCCTCCTTACCTAAATGTTTACTGATTGCTCTTAACGTGTCTGTTGCAACACCTTCCTTATGAGAAGGAGAAAAAAGTCTTCGTATTCCGCTTACCGGATAACCAGCCAAATGACCTAAAGCACTTCCAACCAATGCCCCGCCCGCTCCTAAACCTGCACCAGATAACGTACTTGTAAGTGTATTACCAAGCCCTTCGCCTTCTCCTGCGCCATGTAATGCACCAGATGCCGCTCCTACTTTAAGCAAATGAGGTAATGTTGTTTTGTTCGTGATGCCTAAAAATGGACTTGCAAATCGACTTGGGGGTAACTGACCTGCTTTCAAAAAGGCTTGACCTAATTTTGACCCCGCCACATTCCTTGCAAGTGTAGGCGCTACAAAGCGTGCTCCTGAGGCTAACAATCCTCCTCCTAAAGTCGCAAGGGAAGGAATTGCCGACCCTAAAGCATTTCCAGCAAAAGAAGTCCAATAATGTTGATCACTCATCCTACGATAATAATCACGTATTCTATTAGCTTCTTTCTCATATTTTTCTATGGTTTTCTTATCTCCAGTCCAATAGTTGTAAAGCCCCTTCGCAAAAGCCTTTATTGCCAACTCATCATCAGAATCACGTCCTGCCGCTGTGATCCCCGCAATCTCATCATCTAAATTAAAACTCAAACCATGCTTTAAAGAATTCCAAAAGGCTTCACTTTCACTTATTTCGGGATGTTCTGCTTCTTCCTCATAAGAATGGTTGTTATAGTCTGATATGTGTCCAATAATAGGATATTGATCATCATTCCAAATCTGACTATTTGAAGAGCGTTTATTATAATCTGTTATATGTCCAATAATAGGATACTGATCATCATTCCAAACCTGACGTTTTCCAACGTTATCATTCTTATGATTAAGCATTTTAGTATCTCTTTATTCTAATATTACCATCTGCATCTTGAATTTTTGTTCCTATCTCAAATTTAGCGCTCTCTTTGGGACTGGATACCTTCACAAACTCCATAACGCCTTTTTTCTGAGTATTATATTTATCAGAGATTTCTTGAGGGGTTATCTTCCCCGTCATCCAATCATGCAAATCAGTTTTCTGAAGCTTATTTAAAGCATTAAATGTTATTTCAAGATTTTCTAAAGTTTTCAGTAGCCCTTTTGTATTACGCGCAGAATCTAAAGAACCAAAGGTTGCTACCATCGTCCGACTTTCGTAATCTGATATAGGACCAACACTAAGACTTCCTCTAGGATCCATCGATTTTAAGCTCTCAAATACCGCCTTTAAAGCACCACCCTTAATCGTATCAAATAATTTTTCTAATTCATTCGCAGGAGTTCCTCCAATTCCACGCGTAGCCCACGCCTTAAACCCGTTAATCTTATGTTTGCGAATGAGTGCAATCGAATCACGAATAGCATCTATCCCAGCGTTCATCTGATGTTTTGTGGCAATAATATTTTTTTGCTTTTTACCCTCCCACTCTTTCTGTGCTTGTAGCTTCTGATTATACTCAAGTTCTTGTGGAGACCCCTTTACCGGTCTCATTTCGCGTTCACCAGTCTCTGGATTGGTATACCATTGAAACCCCTGACTTAACTTAGGAGTATCACCACCTGTTAGCATCGCACTAAGCATTTGAGGATTCCTTGCCATGACAGCAGCTTCTTCTTCGCTGTAGCCTTTGGACTTTAGATACTCGACAGTCTGGTTAACCTGCCCTCTTTCCTTATCTCCTTCATTAAGATGCTTCACACCACTTGCAAGCGCATCCCATCCAGAACCATCTGTGGGTGCTGCCGCCATACCTGCAAAAAGATCTTTGAGCTTCTGATACGCATCTGATTGAAAAAACTTATAAGTATTGGACTGTAAAAATTTCTCTGCATCTGTTGGTTCAGAAGGCGGTGTTGGGGAAGCGGGTGCTAATGGTTGCGTTTGTTCATTAACATGAGGTTTTAGTTCTTGTGGAGTACTCTCTAGTGCATTTGGCATGGGTGGATGTTGATCAAATCCAAGAGGCATTTCCGCTCTAGGAGCCGTATAGGGCATAAATGGTCCATATGGATTCAGACTATTCTGTAAATAGGGGTTGGATGGGGCTTGTGCTTTCTCTGGTGTCATCATACTTTCAATGCCTGACATTCCAGTCATAAATAGAGAGGTTTTGGGGTACTTTGTTATGAAATTCCCCACGGGGTTCTTTGTTATTAATTGTCCCAATCTATTCGCCCCTGTAACCGCTTTAGGAGCAAGATACCTAAAAACATGAGGCGCAGCTCTCGCAGCCATCAAACCTGCAAAAGATAATGGAAATAATATTGGAAATGCCATCACACTCTCCTACAAAACTATTCTTTAATTATTCTACAGAGCTCACTTTTGATTCATGTAATCTAAAAAAAACTTGGATGCTCCTCCTGCCAACGCTGCTCCCATTGGACCACCTGCCATATAACCAAAAGCCATCGGTGCTGCTTGAAGTGCTAAAGAACCTATAGTTCCTACATTTTTCCACGGATTATTGCCCTCTATCTTAGAGATTGTATGATTATTCGTCGTCGTGCCGTAATTCCTTGCAAAGCCATGACCGGCGTTCATAAGCATATTCAACCTATTCCAGCCGCTATTGTCTTGTTCCAGCCAACGTTCACGATTGGCATCAACAATTCTCTGATTGTAATTATCAAGCACACCTCCCCCCTGTATGGCATTGGAATAGGCATTGCCATAACCCTGTAAGAAGTTATTTGATGCTCCCAACTGATTTTGATTGGCTTGGTCTATCATGGCATTGGCTTGCATCATGCGATCCGCATCACGATTAAATTGCTCTAACATAGCACGAGCGTATATAGAATCTCTTCCTTTCCGCACTTCCTCTCTGTGATCAGGAGTTGCATAACGACCAATCCCTGAGAAATATCTGTTAATTTGAGTGTCTGAGTCATCTAACGCTTCTTGAAGTGCTCGTTTGAAATACGAATTTTCTCCCATCATACCACCAGAAGCCATATGTCTAAGATTCATGGCTGCCGACGTTGGATTATAGATTGTATTCATCAAAGAGCGATTTTGATAATGATGAGGGACACTCCCAAGACCACCTATGGCTTGGGTGGTTTGAGCACTTAACGGCGCAACACGAGGTCCTCCATACACATTACCCCCAATCCCTGTGTCATACATGTTATACGCATCTGCACCACCACGCTTAAATACATTCTGCATCCAAGAGGGAGGAGCGCTTGTCTGCACCTGCTTTTGTTCTGTTGTTGTCGGTGTCTTGCTCCCCATGTTACAATTCCTTCCTGTAATAAAGCATATCTATGCTGTAACCTTGCTTGTCCAATGCACGTTTCCAACCCAAACGACCCAAGATCTCCATTTCAGAAGCCCCATTCTCACGCGCCCAATCCTCTACAACTTGCAAATTGTCAACCAAATCAAGAACACCCTTGCCACTACATTCACAAATCAGAGCGCGTTTCTTTCCTAAAACTGTCTGTTGTATCTGGGTCGTGACGACCGCTAAAAAGCGCTCTTCATCATCCAAAACAAGCCATAACTGTTTCTCGCCCATGCAAATCGCTTCAATGAGTTCTTGCAACGTAATTTCATGTTTGAAACGCTCTACATACTCTCTAAAAGATGCAATGATTTCTTCAAGATAAGGGGCTATACGCTCCATATCCCAAGACGTGGTCAAAAAGACTTTTGCCATTACCCTCTGCCTAAAGGACGTAAATCCACATTAAATCCCGTAATATGGTTCCAATGAATGCCTTCAGGAATGCGCAATTTAAAGCGGTGATAACGATTGCGCGAACGCCCATGATAAGCGCCCGTGACATACGAACACACCCTCTCCTTGTGCCATGTGATCGGTGTCTGATTATTGCGAAGCCGACGCTCTCCAATGCTTAAAAGACCTTCCGTCGTATCAACTTCGGCAAACATCTTCGTAATAAAGTTAAAACTTCCATCCGGTGCCCCCATCTCTTGTGAAACAACCGTTGCCTCCATCGGGGCTCCTGTAAACATAACAAGCCGATTGTTTTCATCAAAAGCACCAAGCATTGGAGCGCCACTTTGCCAACGGGGGCTGTCTAAAGAAGCCGGCAATGCCTCAAGATTGATCGAAATCTCATCTAACTGTTCTAAAGTATAACCTGTTGTAAACACTGGAAAGAACGTGAAAAGCTCTCCCTGTAGTGTCGACCATTTCTGCAAGCCCCAATCATAAACAAAGGTCGTTTGCTCGTTATTGTAACTTTTTAAGGACCAGTAAACGCGATTATGGACAGGGTCTATCACCGCTTGCATCTCATCAAGAGCAAGCTTATCAAAGGTCGAAAACACCGTTCGGTCGACCTTTTCAAAGCCTATCGATAAAAGTTGACCATCCAAACTCATTTGATAAAAGCCGCCATCACCAGCAAAAAAGGCATCACTACCACGACAGGCTATAGATGCTGCACTTCTTGCTCCACGCTTGTCTTGTAGCTTTTGAAAAATGAACGGAACCTTAGACCCTAACGTAAAAGAACCGGCATAAACAGCAGAACGTAGAAAAACGATTGGATTGCTCGATTCTGTTGCACCCTGCACATGTTCACCATCATTAAAGTTATGATAATAACAATCTTTAACACCAACCGTCCAATGGGTCGCATCATTGAGACCTGACCAATGGATACGATTAGGATTATCTGTCAATTGCATCAAACAAACAAAATCGCCCCAAACTTTCACCAAACCTGCTTTGGGGGGATTGCCTCCTAAATCTTCAAATCGTTGGGAATTGCGAACCTTGAAAACTTGCGGTTTATCATTTTTATTCACCGCAATGACAGCATCACCGAACAACGCAAACGACCATTTGTTCTCATCATTTGCCTGATACGTCACACCATTTTGACTGATGTCCTGCCAACCACGCGTTTGGCTATCATAAGCATAAAGCTTTTTAGCTCCTCCTACGATTATCTTAACACCATTACCGCTTCTAAAGGCGATTGAACCCAAAGGTTTTTCTTCCAAAGCATGAGACACAACCATTGCACTAGGCATCGGAATGTAACAGCCATCAGCTGGTAAAACATTCACAAGGCTATCCGTAAAGCTACCGTTGACGACCGAAACATCTGGTCTGTAATCGGCTACTGGAAAATAAACCATCTTAAAAATCCGTTGGTATTATTCTGGTCACGTTATGACGTTGAGACGTCTCTGCACGCAATTCATGCAACTGTTCGTTAAAGTCATTGTAAGCTGCCGTTGCACAATCGGGGTCTTTCAAGATATTCTTGTAAAGTTCGTATTTTGCACGCGCCTTAATCAAATCAAACGCGTGCACAAACCATGGATGCTCCTCATCGACACTCTCTATTTCTGATAAACGCAAGGGAGAGAGAATGAGTTGAATCTGATAGACTTTATCCGGCGTGGGATAAAGATGTAATTTCCTATCAAAATAACTGTAACAAACCGGCGTTCCTTGCTGCTCTGATGATAACAAAGGCTCTAAAGAAACATGGTCCTTACACTCCAATGCAAACTTATGATGTTGATCAGAGCTTAGATAAACGTTTTTTATTTTAACAGCTGTTTCAATAGGGCGGGTAGTGCTTGCATCATAAACACCTTGTCCCGCCCGTGTCTCAAACACCACATCACGGCTTTCGTTAAAGTAAAAAGTCTCTCGTTCACAAAAACGAATGGCTGCAAAAATGCTTTCTTGGATTTGTTGAACATACTCATCGGCTATGTCATCAATCTCATCTTGAATAACCGACACTAAGTGCGAAAGTGTTCTCTTATGACGATAAACATCTCGCTTTACAGGTATCGGTCCTCCGGTCTTAACCCGAATATAATGACGTGTCATCAAAATACCTCTCAACGATTGGTCACGAATTGCACCACCACAACACACTCTCCAGCCGCGGTTGTTTTATCCCGTGTTGCATAAAGCGTAAGCTCTTGATCTTCTGGAACAAACTCTTTTTGGTTGGTTGATGTAAAATCTTGAGTGCTTTGGGTTTTGATGTCCTTTTCACTAAACTCATTACCACCATAGGTGCTACCTATCTTTAATTTCGCATCCGAAAACGCTGTCTTCACAAACGCTTTAATCGAAAGGATCATTGCACCACGTGGTAAAGTCCCGATTTTGCGTGTCAAATGCTTATCTTTATACGAGATGTTCAAGCGAAAAAAACTCACTTGTTGCGTAACCAAGTTTCTCCCTTGTAGGGGTTGTGGTAATCCTTCTGCCATGTTTTATTTCCTTTCTTTGAAAATTAAGAAGGCTTTTCGCCTGTGCAAGTTGAAACAACAACGGTTCCGAAATCTTGCGCATTTTGTCCTCTTCCAGGCATTTGGAAACGTGTTTTCTTCATGCCTATGATTGTCTTAGCTGCAACACCATATACCCGTTGATAATCATCAAGCTCTTCAACCAATTTATAGCGCGTATCTTGATTTTCTGCTCCAAAGGCAAGCATCGCACTCTGTGCACCCAGTAATACAGCACGGCGGACATTTTCTTCAACACTACCATCGGATTTAACACCATGCGTCACATGTTCGGATTCTCGTAAAATCACACCATTATACATGCCTAGTGAACCATCAAAAATCGGGTTCTTCGCGCGCGAACCTGAATAAACTGCCTTTTGTATATCAAGCCATTGACCAGTATCTGTATTGGTACGCAATTGCATAACTTGTATGGGATGAAGATACATCACGTAGACATTGGAACCACCAACCCGTACTGGTCTGATTTTGGGGTTAGCCAACTTTGCAACTTTAACAGCTTCATCTATGAGATTAAGACTAAAACCGTGTTTTGCCAGCTCTTTTACGTCTTCATCTTTCGTTTTGGCTTCTGGTCGCACAATACGCTTACTGCTTGGTGCCAACGGTGCATTAAAACCATAATACAATTCATCAAGTTCAACTTCACGTCCTTCAAACTTTATTGTAGGCGCTGTATATCCGCAAACTTGAAGAAAAAACATCAAACTCAAACGGTCTGCAAACCAATCAACCAATGCCTTATGTGCTTCGTCGCGTAAACTAAACAAAATACGTTGTTGATCAATCGTACCTTTATTTTTTGTTGAAACAGCGTTATTAAGTTCATTGATATAAAGTTTATCATGAAGGAATTGGAGTGCCTCTTCATTGCCTTTAAGCGTTTCACCCTCGCTTACACCACGCCCCATAATCTGTGCTCGTAAGCTAAACGTAACACAATCTCCACCTTCTTTCCTAAGTTCATTTTTGACTTGAATGATACTATTGGAGCCTTCTCCCATTAATGGTTCAATATCAAGCGCTTTAGACGCTTCATAATTTAATCTCTTTGACCAAGCTTTCACCGCTTGAGCATCATTAATAGGTATACGTGTTATTGCCATTGATTTTACCTTTCTTTGCTATAAAAAAACCGGCTTAAAGCCGGCAAAAACCCGCATTAAAAGCGGATTACGTTATGCACCTAGACTATAATCAGCCATCGCGCCCCATTAACTTATCAAAAATGATTTGATTCTTAGGATTGCTATACCATTCTCCAAATTCTTTATCAGACATATTTCCAATAGATTCTAAAGTCATAGGACCCGTCACGCCCCCTCCACCAGATGCTGTTAAGGTTCTCGCAGAATTCTGCCGGCTTTGAAGTTCTGCAACCTGATTATTCGCTTGAACCCCTTGGTTCTGATAGCCAAGATTTTGCGCTATTCTATAAATCTCTTCTGCCGGATTGAG
>NZ_JBHINJ010000138.1:0-562 GCF_042194855.1 Bartonella sp. CL70QHWL
AACCCTAGAGAAACAAGCTTTAGAAGCTTATCAGACTGTTCAAAACTTACTTACCTTGAAAGCATCTGTTGAAGACATAGCAGAAGCTCTTGATGTGCTTGAAGGTGGTTTGACAATGCAAAAAGTTTCTAATGCAGAAGCGCGTGCAAAGGCTTATATCGCTGCTCTTAACGGCATTTCACTCTGGTCTTTATTGCAAGCCGTTAAAAATCTTATACGTGGTGAGGCAAAAGGCATGTCCACAACATTTGTCCCCTCATGCGCTGATCTGGTGCAGTATTGTCGCGATTTAGAAAGCAGGCTTTATGGTGTTGCTGAGAAGGTTTTTATAGCAGTTGAAAATACGCGTAACCTAGCTTTAGGAGGCAAGCGCATTTCATTCATGAGAATAGGCAAGCCTAGTGAAGAGTGTCATGACAGTAGCAATTCTAAAGCGGCTTAAAACAGCAAACTAGTGAAAAGTGCTGATCATTTTACGATTAGATATGCATTTAAATCGACAAAAAAGCACCTTACAAAGCGATTTAAAGATTTTATGATAGAATCAACATCTGCAATATAA
>NZ_JBHINJ010000139.1:0-560 GCF_042194855.1 Bartonella sp. CL70QHWL
GCAAAGGTTTTTAAAATTATTTTAGCTTTAAGAAGGTCCTTTAGAACCCTAGTATCACTGGCAGGTCTGAAAAACACAAAAATAAACCCCGGCAAGCAAGTAAAATCATTCGCAGGCTAATGGTAAGCGGAGAGCAAGGACTGCCACCGCTTGGCTAATTTTAAAGGGATTAAGATCACAGGCTGTTGCGTTGCCATGTATAACTAACTAGGTACACCTAAGCAATTCTAACTAACTATCTGGTCCCATTAAAATGTGTATATAAATACATCCCTACGTGTATAACTGGGTACACCTATCAAATTCTAAGAGCATCTACAGTCATAGCTATTTTTAACTCTAAAATAGAGTAAAATACAGTATCTGATAATAGAGGCATAATTTTTAATTTAAAAATGTCTCTTTAACTTGTTTTTTTTACTGTATTTTTTTTTAAAATGAAATACACTTATTCATATGAATAGAATTTTTATTTCTTTTGCTGCAAAGGTTTTTAAAATTATTTTAGCTTTAAGAAGGTCCTTTAGAACCCTAGTATCACTGGCAGGTCTGAAAAACAC
>NZ_JBHINJ010000140.1:0-558 GCF_042194855.1 Bartonella sp. CL70QHWL
CTAAATTTTCAAAATCAATTTCTCTTTTTGATAAAATAATATTTTTATTTTTTTTGTTATTGTTATTGTTAATGTTATTGTTAATGGCATCATCTAGCATTGCATAAGCATTGCTTGTAGCATTGCTATTAGCATTTTTAGCATAATTACAAGCATAGGTTGTATTTTTATCCCATCTTGCCTTTGCTGCCTTTTGTGCTCTTTCTGAAAACTTATTTAAATTATCATTTGAGTTATTGAGTTCCTCTTCAACTCTTAAACTCCACAAACGACCATCTTCTAAACGTATGATCTTCTCATCGCGTAATAAGATGTCTAATGTATTTTTTAGGACTCTCACTGAACAGCCAGCCCACCGTGCTAATTTTGGAGCATCTTCAATAATAGGACGGCGCTCTTCATACATATATAAAACAAGAGTCATATAAAGACCTTTTTCCACTATACTCATGCCACTAACATCAACAATCCATTGTGAAGAAAAAAGCCTCGTCCATGGCAACTTAGTTGACATACTTCACCTCCCTTTCTTTATTATTATTGCAAGTGAAATTATCT
>NZ_JBHINJ010000024.1:0-12788 GCF_042194855.1 Bartonella sp. CL70QHWL
GAAGAAACCCCTGTTTGATCATTGTCTTGCATGCGGCTTAGATCAATTGTTGCTGCTTGGATCTCTAAAAGATCACCGGCGGCTATCCGCCCATTCCCCGCCTCAAGCTTTGCTGCCTGTAAATGCAAAGAACCCGTCGCTGACTGTTGACCATCATTCCCAATACCGCTTGCTAAAAGAGCATGAGACTGGAGCTTGATCAGATCGGCGTGCACATCAACAGCACCGCTTGCCGCAACGCGAGCTTGCTCAGCCAGTTCAACATGTTTCAAAGCCTTCAGTTCAACTGCTTCTTCTGAAAAAAGCAGATCTTTCACATGTACACTATCGTGGTGGGAACGCGCTTTTACCGCTCCTTTGGCGCGTGCTTTGGCACCCTCAGAGAGCTTTTCGCGAGCAAAAAAGCTTCCAAACCAGCCCCAAAAGTTGGAAAGGCTTTGTTTAAAGCCCTTCCACACATTGCCAAACCACCTGAAAACAACGCGCCAAGCCCCTGTTTGAACTTTTGCCAAGCTTGAGAGGAATCAAAAGCATTAGCGATTATGTTTTTCTAATGCGTAATGGTGGCGGTATCAGCACCCAAAAAACGCATGATAGCTTCAAAGGCACGCCCAAAAGCGCGGGCTATCCCCCGTGCAAAGCCTTTGACAAAAGAAGAGAAACGATCCCAATATTTCCACAAAGCAAAACAGCTAGCCATAATGACAGCCACAACAGCAGCAATGAGTGCCCCTATCGGGCTAAAAACAGCTCCCCACAACAGAGGCTTTGTATAATATATAGCCTTTCGGAAATTGTGGCTTATCAGCAGATTCTGTATATTTTTATATTTCATTTGTTCAAAGAAGACACTGAGCACTCAAAGAACCTTCAAAGCTCTGTCAAAGTCTTCTCTCATTTTTGCTGTCAAAAACTCATTTGATACACAATGTAGGCAACAACAATCAATTATCGCATCTCTACCCTAATTTCACCTTTTCCCACTCAGTATAAAATATAAAGTCAAATTACACACAAAAAGATTTATTCTTTATTTACTTTAAAACCTCTCCTTTTTTTGAAAATATACAACTTTAAAGGCACTGCTCTTCTCTTTTACATTACGTTTTTACTGTCTTTTTATTCCTGTATTTCTTTAATCATACACCAATGAATATTGGAATAAAAGAATATCTACGATCAATAAAAATATTATTAATGCAACTATCAACGCCTAATAATATTTCCATGAATATTAAAAATTATTTTTAAAATATAATTAGATAAAAATACATTATGAAATAAATTTAATGTTACATAATTAAACATAAATACAACTTTAATTTTGACAAAAAAAGCAAAACAAAATATCAAAGTGCTGTGTTATTAAAATAAAAGCAATATCTATTTTCACTTCTTCTTATGAAGTTAGCGGGAAAATGAATGTTTGGGGCTTTAAAAGGAGTAGACTGATGCCTAAAAAATTTCTTCTATCCTGCACAGCAATTGTGGCAGTTGTACTTTCTGGTATCAATCTTAATGCACAAGCTAAAAATCTTGAAATTTCAGAAAGTAAAAAAGAAGTTTCCAACGAAACCTACGAAATTATTCACGCAAAAAAAGGTGGTCAAATTATCGGCAAGCATTTGACGATAATCGGAAACAAAAAAACAAACACCAACATAGGCACAAATGCGCACGCTATAACAGCTGAAGGTTCTAACACTGCGATTGAATTACTGGATGGAACAACCATTAAAGGAACTGGTTCTAGCATTTTCTTCGGTCTTGAAGCAAAGGATGGTGCTACACTGAAAATGACCGAGGGAACTATCACAGTTTCCAACACTGGCGCTAAATTCTTGAACAGTAAGAATGCTGAAAACAAGCTAAAAGATATAATAATATCAAGTGGCAAAGGCAAAGCTCCACTAACTTTTGCAATATTTGCAGACAAAGACAGTGAAGTCACTTTAGAAAATGTAAAAGTGACTAAGGCAACGAATAGCGTTACAGCAAATAATAAATCTGAAATCACGATATTGGGAGGATCATTTGATGCCACAAAGGCAGCAATATCTGCTTACAATGGCAGTCGCGTAACTCTAACTAACAATGTTCAAACTACATCATCTCATGGCACTGGACTCCATGCAACAGATTCAGAAACCACAATCGAAATGACGGGAGGAAGCGTAACCACAGAAAAAATGGCGTTGGTTGCAGAAAACGGTGGACATATCAAGGTCACGGATGTTGCGTTAACTGCGACGAATGATAAAATAGGAACAGTTGTCGCCGGCGGTCCAAACAGCGTGATTGAATTGCATGGGAATACAACAATTAAGAATGCTGTAATCGGTCTTCATGCACAAAACAGTGGAATGATTAAAATGATCGGAGGGACCATTACAGCTTCTGCAACCGGTGCTGGTTTCTATAATAGTAAGAGCAATGGAAACAAGCTAGAAAATGTGAAAATATCGGGCAGTAACAATAAAGAGCCTAAAATCACAGGAATAGGTGCCGACAAGGAAAGCAACGTCACTTTAGAAAATGTAACAGTTACGCGGGCAAAAAGTGGCATAGTTGCAAATAATCATTCTAAAGTAACGGTTTCTGGAGGATCATTTGAGGGAAAAAACGTAGGGGTATACGCTGGAAACGGCAGCAACATTACTTTAACCAGCAATAAAAAAGGTAACGTTCAAGTTACATCAACATCATCGAATAGCAAAGGACTCTACACAAATGGTTTACATTCTACCATCACAATGACGGGAGGAACAGTAACCGGAGAATTAGCGTTGGTCGCAGAAAACGGTGGACATATTAAGGTCACGGATGTTGCTCTAACAACAAATGAACATGGGGGCCAGGTCACCGATGTTCCTATAATAGGCGCAGGAGTCAATAGCGCTAATAGTATGATTGAATTATATGGCAATACAACGATTAAGAATGCTGGTGTTGGGCTTGTGGCAAGTAACGGTGGCGTAATTAAAATGATTGGGGGGACTATTACAACTTCTAAAACTGGTGTTGGCTTCGTGAACAGTAAGAGCACCGAAAGTAAACTAGAAAATGTAATAATATCAACCGGTAAAGATAAAAATTCAGGCAAAGGAATTCTTCTAGAGAAAGAAAGTGGTCTCACTTTAAAAAATGTAAAAGTGACTCAAACAGGCAACAGCGTAATTGCAAATAATCGTTCTAACATAACAATCTCTGGAGGATCATTTGATTCAAGCTATGCAACAATATGTGCTCAAAACGGTAGCAGCATCACCTTAACGGACAATGCTCAAATTACGTCACATGATGAAGCAGGCCTCTATGCACAAGACTCAAAATCCACAATTACAATGACAACAGGAAACGTGACAGGAAAATATACAGCCTTAGAAGCAGACATAGGTGGCCATATTACGGTTACAAATGTTGCTTTAAAAGCAACTAATAATGGCAGTGGTGTAGCTGCTGGTGCAGCTGCCTCTGGCTCTAACAGTGTGATTGAATTACTTGGAAATACAACGATCAGTGACGTTAAAATCGGAATTGATGCGCAAAACGATAGCACAATCAAAATGATCGGAGGAACCATTACTGCTTCCGAAGCAGGCGTTCACTTGTTAAAAAACAAGAGCAATAACAAACTGAAAGATGTAACGATATTAAATCGTAAGGATAATGCACTACTAATCAATGCAATAATTGCAAGAAGAAGTGCCATTACTTTAGAAAATGTAACCGTTCCGCAAGCAATCAATAGCATAATTTCAGATAATGGTTCTCAAATAACAGTTTCTGGAGGATCATTTAACGCAAAAGGTGCAGCAGTATCTGCCATAAACGGCAGCACTATTACTTTAACTGACAATGCTCAAATTACATCATCTGATGACAGTGGGCTCTATGCAAAAGACTCAAAATCCACCATCACCATAACGGGAGGAACAGTACAAGGTAAAACTACTGCATTATTTGCCGGAAACGGCGGACATATTAAAGCCACGAATGTTACTCTAATAACAGCAGATAGTAACGGATTCGGTGCGGAAAGCCAAGATGTTGGCAGTTTAGTTGAATTATATGGCCACACAACGATTAAAAATGCTGAGATCGGACTTTATTCAGAAAATGGCAGCACAATCAAAATGAGTGGAGGGACAATAATTGCCGAAAATAGTGCATTTGTTGTCAATAATAATGGACATATTGATGTAACAAATGTTTCTGCCACAGCAGAAGATAGAGGTATCGCATTTGAAAAGTCTAAGAACAATAAAACATCAGAAATCAATTTAACCAATACAAAACTTCATATTAAAAACGGTACTGGAATTAATGCAAATGAATCAATTGGTAAAGCCAATCTCAAAAATTCAGAAATCCGTGCCAATGTTTTATTAGTAACCGAAGCTTCAACGAAAAAAAATGATTTCACTTTTACACTAAACGCCGATCACTCCATCTTAGACGGCAAAGTGAGCACTGAAAAAAAATTCAAAACAGTCTTTGATTTGCAAAACAATACGAAATGGACATTGAAAACAAGCACAAATAAAAAAATCCAGAATGAAAAACTGTTTGATATTGCTCAAAGAGCACGTTCTGATATTTCTGTCCTTAACATCAATAACAGCTCTATTGTTTTTGAAGAGCCAACTGAAAATCATTATCACACGTTGCACATAGGATCTGGCAGACCAAATACTAAAAAAGTCTACAATGCTACAGGAAAAGCAGAAATTCATTTCAACGTCGAATGGAGTGATAGTGCTGCCATAAACAAACAAAAAGCTGACCATCTTCTGATTCACGGTGATGCTTCAGGTACTACACTGGTTTATATCACTGGACATTTAGAAAAGAACAATATTAAAGCAGATACTTCTGCTCTTACCAGTGCACGTGGTCTTTCACTCATTCAAGTTTCTGGGAAAGTAAATCAAAACTCTTTCAAACTTGCACAGGACTATATCACAATAAGTGGTTCACCTTATAAATATATACTGAAAGCTTATGGACCAAAATCAAACCACAGTAAAACAAATGCTGAACAAAACCTTTTAGGAGAAAATAAAAATTTCTGGGATTTTCGCTTACAACCAGTACTGCTTGATAGCAACTCAAAAGTAAAAACCATCGTGCCATAAATACAAGCTATTTTTTCATGCCCTGTGCTCTCTTGTATGCTGGATTGACCGATATGGATAAGCAAAGTGCAACTGTTAGCCAATATGCGACATCTGTCTTAAGGAAAGAATAAGACAAACGGAATGGCTTCTTCTTATACGCCTATGGAGAAACAGGAAGCTTATTTTCTGATAAGTAGTGCTCCTAGTAAATATGGTTATAGCAGTGCTCATCTTCGTTATGCTGCTCTACAAGGAGCTATTAACCTTGTCGCGCAGAAGGGAAAAATATCTACAATACATTTTGGTCTTGTCGGAACCTACGGGCAACTCTCCTTCACTCCAAAGAATATGCAAGACAGCAAGTAAGAGCATATTGAATAAATGGTCATTTCAACTCACCGCCTATGGCAGTAAACAGCGTGACAGTGGTTTCTATCTTGATACGCTGTTATCCTATGGCTTCCTAAAGGGAAAGATCACCAATGCCCTCATTAATACAACCGCAAAATTGAAAAATACAAAAATGTTGGCGATCTCCACAAATGTTGGCAAACAATTTGCAACGGGTATTCAAGGCGTAACATTCAAACCGCAGGCACAGCTTGCCTATCAACATTTGATGTTTGATACCATTAAAGATGCTGATAATCTGACCATTGACATGCAAAATCCTTCTCAATGGATAATCCGTGTTGGTGGACGTTTGACAAAAACCATTGCCACTGAAAACAGCCGTCTTATGTCTTTCTATGGAAAAGTAAACTTGATCAAAACCTTTGGTGATGATCAGACACTCCATATCGATAAGGATTATAAACGTGACCCCTCGAGAAGTTCCGTTGAAGGTGGGCTTGGTATTAGTGCACAATTGTCCGCTAACCTCTCCCTTCATGGTGATGTCAGCTATCAACAAAAGCTTCAAAAACTGGTATAAGTGGTGCAAGCTTTTCAGGAAGAATACGCTATCAGTTTTAAATAACGACTGTAAAAAACAGCCCATTCAATTTAACAAAAAGGCAGCATATTGCTGCCTTTTTGGCTTATTATAAGCTGTTTTTAAGCGCTTTTTTAAATAGAGAACAGCGAAATATTTGAAGACTGTCATTGACCATTGAATGTTTTTTACAAAAAATTCTTTTTATAAAGAATAAAACTGTAAAAAGAGAACAACCAAAAACAAAATAATATTGAAAAATAATGTGAAGCTTTTCTAGAAAATACAGTATTACTATCTTTTGTTATTTCTCACAAATTTAATGCTTTAAATGCCAAAATAAAACTTTTGAACATAAAATGATAAGTAAAAATAATATAACAATATTAAACAAAGGGATGTATGTTATAAGTCACTCGTATATTTCAAAATGGGAGTTCTAGTAGGATTTAAAATATTATAGCTCAAATACTGCCCAGCAAATTCATACTGGAAAAATCCTATTATGCCCTTCCCTCTTAACAATACCGCCAAACATCACCAGAAACTTCAAAACAAATAAAATTGCATTTTCTCTTCTGTAAAATGGATCATGCTCTTTGCTCTCTATGGACAATAGGCTCTATACTTGCTTCAAAAAACTCCTTTGTATAATCGTGTTGCGCACGTAGATTACGCAATTCATCATTGCTAAGCTCTTCAAGAATAATCCCTTTATGCATAATTCCAACACGTTCACAAATATGTGCAACAACAGCAAGATCATGGGATACCATTAAATAAGTAAGCTTTTTTCTCACGCGCAATGATTTCAACAAGTTTAAAATTTCAGCCTGTACCGACACATCCAATGCAGATGTTGGCTCATCAAGCAATAACACCTCTGGCTCAATAATTAAAGCACGTGCAAGAGCAATACGCTGACGCTGCCCTCCAGACAACTCATGAGGATAACGATAAAGAAAGGAAGAATCTAAACCAACGGAATCTAAAGCATCCTCTACCCGCTCTCTTTGATTATCCATCCCATGGATTTTGAGCGATTCAGAAAGAACCGTATGGACCATTTTTCTTGGATGCAGCGAAGCATAAGGATCTTGAAAAACCATTTGAATACAGCGTAAAAAATCCTTACTTCTTTTCTTTTCAACTTCTTGTCCAGCAAAAAGAAACTTTCCACTATAATCTGGAATAAGCCCCACCAATGTATTCAAAATAGTTGACTTTCCACATCCGGATTCACCAATCAAACCATAAGCTTCACCACGCTTAATATGAAAATTAACATTTTTAACAACTGTTACTGCCTTATGCCTATGACCAAAAGTTACAGATAAATTAGAAACATCAATAATATTCTCACAATTTGTCATGAGGAACCTCCTCAACACCATTAACAATCGTAGGATTATACAACCAATCAGGATCACGCTCAGGAACAGCCAAAATATCAACTGGATTATCAAGCCGTGGTAAACTCGCGAGCAACGCCTTTGTATAAGGATGACAAGCGTGAGACAAATCAGAAGCAGGCAACTCTTCTAGCACACGGCCCGCATACATCACTAAAATACGATCACAAAAATCAGCAATCATATTTAAATCATGACTAATGAAAATAAGTCCCGTTCCAGACTTTGTAACAAGTTCATCTAATACGGATAAAACTTGCCGTCTGACCGTAATATCAAGCGCAGATGTTGGTTCATCGGCAATAATTAAATCAGGTTTTGGAATGAGCATCATTGCAATCATCACACGCTGCCCCATCCCCCCAGATATTTCATGAGGAAAGAGACGCATCACATGTTCAGGATCACGAATATGAACAGATTCTAACATAGATATGGTGCGCTCCCGCGCTTCAGCTTTTGAAACACGATAATGAATACGGTAAGCCTCCATAATCTGTTCCCCGATCCGTATTAATGGATTAAGTGAATATTTGGGGTCCTGTAAAATCATTGAAATACGTTTCCCACGGATTTTTCGCATCTGAGGTTCACTTGCGGCCAATAAATCAACATCCTCAAAGCGCATTTTTTTAGCTTTAACAATGGCTGCTTTTGGACTTAACCTTAGTATTGCGCGCCCAGTCATCGATTTTCCGGATCCGGATTCACCAACAATTCCAATTTTTTCTTTTCCAACAGAAAAACTAACGCCACGCACAACTTCTGAAATGCCGCGCGTTGTAGGAAAAGAAATACGTAAATCTTCTACTTCTAATAATTTATTACCCATTGCGTGGATCCAATACATCACGAAGACCATCACCTAAAAGGTTGAAAGCAAGACTTGCAAATAATATTGCACAGCCTGGTATTGCCGCCAACCACCAATTTGTCATCATAAATTCCCGCCCTGAAGAAAGCATCGCACCCCATTCAGGACTTGGAAGTTGAGCTCCCAACCCTAAAAAACCAAGACCAGCAGCCGTTAAAATAATTCCAGACATATCCAAAGTTAATCGTACAATCACTGAAGGAATACACATGGGCGCAACATGAAATAAAATAATTCGCCAAGCAGAGGCCCCTTGCAAACGAACTACAGAAACATAATCAGAAGAACGTATTGTCAAAGTCTCAGCACGTGCTAAACGTGCAATTGGCGGCCATGCTGCAATTGAAATTGCAATAGAAGCATTTTCAATCCCCGGTCCCAATGCGGCTGAAAATGCAAGAGCTAAAATCAAACCTGGAAAAGCAAGAAAAATATCGACAATACGCATGAGCACAGTATCAACCCATCCGCCCATATAACCAGATACAGTTCCAACAATAAGCCCTATTGGACCTACAATAACTGTTGTAAGAAAAACAACATAAAGAGTAATACGGGAACCAAAAACAAGGCGACTAAAAATGTCACGTCCCAATTCATCTGTTCCAAAATAATGCGCCATAGAGGGTGGCTGCAACCGATGCCCTAGATCATTGCTAAGAAAATCATGCGTAGCAATCCAAGGAGCAAAAAATGCACATATGATAATAATACAAATAATAAGCAGACCGAATACAGCCGAAAAGTTATGAAAAAACTTAGCCAGTGCGTGATAAATTCTTTGTATGTTCGCTTGAATTATGGAGTTTGGAACAGGATCGTTTAACCAACTACCCAAAGAAGATGATGATTGCGATTTATGATGATTACTTACTGTCATATTCAACGTGTCCTTGGATCAAAAATGCGATAAAGCAAATCAGAAAATAAATTAATGGCGACAAAGATAAATCCTACAAGTAAAGTACATCCTACAACTGCATTCATATCTCCGGCTAAAAGAGCATTTGTCAAGTAATGTCCAAAACCAGGCCAAGCAAAAACTGTCTCCGTTAAAACAGCCCCTTCTAATAAAAAAGCATAAGAAAGCGCAACAACAGTAATAATTTGAACAGCAGCATTTCGAAAGGCATGCCCCCAAACGGTTCGCGCCCACGATAATCCCTTTACACGTGCAGTAATGATATATTCCTGATTAAGCTGCTCAATCATAAACCCACGAGTCATACGGCTAATATAAGCCATAGCACCGAAAGCCAAGATCAAAGCAGGCATAATAACGTGACTAAAAACATTACCAAAAGCCTCCCATTGTCCTTGGCTTGCCGTATCCCAAAGGAAAAATCCTGTTTTTGGTTCAAAAGAATATTCATAAAGAAAATCAATACGTCCTGGGCCACCAACCCAGCCAAGCTTGGCGTAAAATATTAACAACGCCATTAATCCGAGCCAAAACGTTGGAGTAGAATAACTTACAAGTGTAAAAACACGGACAACATAATCAATAAATGAATCGCGATACATTGCTGCAAAAACACCAAATGGAATTCCAAGAGTTGTGCCAATAACAATAGCAACGGTTGCAAGCTCTAATGTTGCAGGAAATACACGCATAATATCGGCTAGAACAGGTCGCCCAGAAGTTAAAGCATCTCCAAAGTCAAACAAAAATACATTATGAAGATACTTCCAATATTGGACAATCAACGGCTTATCAAGACCCAGCTTATAATACATTGCATCATAAGCTTCCTGACTGATATTATCACCAAGAATAGACAGAACCGGATCTAGAGGAAGAAGATGACCAAGAAAAAAAGTGATCGTCACCAACCCAAGCAATGTGATAAAAACTGAAATAAGAAGTTTCAATCCTTTGCATAAAAAATCCCATAAAAATAATTTTTTCTGCTTTTCTGATACAGCTCTTTCAGTCTCTGAAAGTGGCAAAACCATTATAAAAATCCCCTCTGTAGCGACAAAACATAAAGCAAATACCTCTTTTTATATAACGAAACAACCTCTTATGAAGCATGTTCTACAATCCTTCTCTATAACATGCTTCTTTTATTTTTCTGCTTCATTGTAATAAAGTCTATAACTGTTCCAAATCCATTTTTTGACATCAGGTCCCATACCAACGGTATAATATGTCTGAAATAAATAAACCATAGGACCATGCTCTAACACATAATGCTGTAAAGTACGATATTGCACAATGCGCTTATTGGAGTCTTGCTCAAACAAAGCATCCATCACCATGTTATTAATATTTTCATCATAATACCCAGCGCGCCAAGCTAAATACATATTGTGCTTTTTTGTAAATGTTGGATCAGGGTTAAACACGTGATTTAATGAAGCAGGATGTCCATCAGGATCGGCACTCCCCCACCCCATAAGTGCAGTATCATAATTTCCACCACGTACACGGCTCAACAATTGATTTTGTGCCATTTTTTCAATTGTAAGCTCAACACCAATTTTGCGTGCATTGGCTTGAATAGACTGTGCAACAGACGACATATAACTAAGGCTTCCAACTAAAAGATTAGCTTTAAACCCATTAGGATAACCAGCTTCAGTAATCAGTTGTTTTGCTTTTTTCAAATCCAACTGAAAAGGCAAACCTTCTTTTTCATCTAAAGCACCTGGAACACCTAAAGACATATAAGTTGCCCGAGGAATAGCAATTCCTTTCAAAACAGTTTTTCCAAGACCTTCATAATCAACCAAATAACGAAGTGCCAGTCTGACCTTTTCATTCGCAAAAATTGCATTCTTATTATTTAACGATAGGTAAATAATCTGCGGACGCAAAACACGACTAATTTTGACTGAGCCTCCCTTTTTTTCAAGATCTAAAATATCCTCTGAAGAAAGATCACGCACTATATCCACATCACCTTTTTCCAAAAGAAGTCTTTGACTTGATGAATCCGCTACATGCTGCACAACAATCTGCTTAATTTTAGGCACATCGCCCCAATAATGCTGTGTCGCCTCTAACACAACTTTATCTCCTGGAGACCAGCTCACCAATTTATAAGGTCCAACACAAGCTGAATGTGTTGCTAAATATTTATTCCCCATATCACCGTTAATACTCTGTGCTTCAATTGTTTCCCGATCAAGCAAAGCAGAAGCATAAGATTGTCCAATAACAGTCAATATGAGCTGAATAGGATAGGGTTTATCTAATTTTAATTGTAAAGTCTTATCATCAAGTGCCTGAATATTTGTTTCAACATTGTTTTTGGTAAACCCATAATCCATTAAAGATTGAGCATAGCTTAATCCTAATTTAATAATCCGTCGCATCGACCATACCAGATCTTGCGCTGTAGCCGTCCTTCCGTCATTAAACTTTAAATCATCACGAAGATGAAAAACTATTCTTTTGCCATTATCTAAAACGTCCCAAGATTTTGCCATAGCAGGGCGAATTTTTGTAGGATCATGCTCGTCATATTGCACTAACGCGCTGCAAATATTCGTCAATAACTCACTCGTCACAACCTCAACAGTTTGCGCTGGATCAAAACTACTAATTGAATCAATATTCCACGCCATTACCAATATATCTTTAGATGAAGCACTGAATGCCGATGTTACAGCCCCATTAAAAAAAACGATTGAGCTTAATAAAATAGAAAAATTTTTCAATATTCTTTGTTTTCCCATTTTATCTCTTCCTTTTGTATTCTTCTACCTTTTCACACAAAGTGATTTTGATTTTGCTCTTTCATCTTTTAAATAGCATAGCATTAGACATCAATTTCATTTCATCAAACTAAGCATCTATAAAATAATTTTCTTATACATCAGTCTATATTCTGTATGCAGAGAATCTATAACTATAAACAAAGATCCTCCCCAATATAACTTTCTATATTCATCGCTCCCTATAAACGATCTTAATTATATACTGCTACTGCACAAACATCCCTCACAATTTCATCCTTAAAAAACTGAAGAGCTTTTATATGGGAGAATATTTTCATCATGCAATTATGATTAAGCTCTTTTTAGCTTTGACAACATTAAAAAGACACTCTTATTTTTCAATTGCACTATAAAAAATACGCGGTGCACTATTCCAAACCCACTTTTTGACATCAGGCGTCATCGCGACAACGCTATATTGTTGAAAGATAAACGCATAAGGTCCTTTTTGCATAAGTTCACGTTGTAAATCAGCATAGAGTTGTGCCCGTTTTTGCGGATCTTTTTGAAACAGCGCCTCTTCAACTTTTTGATTCATCTTGGCATCAAAATACCCATGCTTCCAACTAGGATAGGCTGTATTTCTAGCCTCAAACCGATTATCTGGATTGAAAATAAGACGTGAAGCCATTGTATGAGGATCCACAGAATCATTATTCCATCCGATAAAAGCCGTATCAAAAGCCCGTGCATTCACTTTTGAAAACAACTGTGTACCTGCT
>NZ_JBHINJ010000141.1:0-543 GCF_042194855.1 Bartonella sp. CL70QHWL
ATGAATGTTGGGTATAGTTATGGTACCGGTGGTACAGGGTGGATGGGGAATGCTTCTTTTGGTAAAGGCAAGGGTTCCAGTGAGGAAGTGCATCACAAGAACAGCCATATTATTGGCACCGGCACAGTTCACACAACGAGTGGGGCAAACAACCACATTGGCAGGCGCCGTGGTTTCTGGAGAGCGTGTAGAAATGGAAGTAGGGGGTGATTTCGTCATTACCAGCCGCAGTGATACGGGACAAAGTTCCAGCAAGCAAGACTCTTTTTCTATTGGGTTTAATGGTGGAAAAAAGGATGGTACAGCCACAACCAATATTTCATTGAACAAGGATAAATCCTCTAGTGATTATCATAGTGTTGTGGAACAATCAGGCATCAAATCGGGTGATGGCGGTTTTAAGATCAACGTTAAAGATAAAACAACGCTGACCGGAGGACTTATTTCCAGCACAGCCTCGGCGGACAAAAACAGCCTAACCACAGGAAGCATCAGCACCAGTGATATCAGCAACGGTGCGCATGCTCAAGCTAGCAGCCAAGG
>NZ_JBHINJ010000142.1:0-540 GCF_042194855.1 Bartonella sp. CL70QHWL
AAATCTCTTTTGAAGTCTTTAAGACAACCACGCAAAACTCTTTTTATGGCATTCTCATCAAGGAACTTTTTTCCAAAAGCAAATGATCTGAGTGACCTTATCAGAAGAGTTTTGTCAGTCTTGTCAGTTCTTTTTAGAACCTATATTATTTTTTTAAAATGAGAGAAAATTAAAAACATTATATTTCAATATGTTAGCATTTTAACGATACAGCCTATATCGACAATACAACCTTAAATACAATCAATAATATATATTTGTCAGTTTGTGTCTGTAAATTGAACTAACAAACTAGATTATTTTAGTGACTCATAAAGCCTATCAAAATAATCATTATGATATTTTAAAAGCACATGCTTCATTTGTCTTTTTCCATAAAATAAACAGCAAATTTCACTATTTTGCTGATCTGACCCCGTGTCATGGGCTGCGTATAAACAGCATTTAAAAAACTTTTGAAAAAATTATCGGCTTTTTTAGCATTTTTCTGCATTTTTTCTCAATTCATTCAAAATGGATTTAATAAGCTTCGTTTTAATT
>NZ_JBHINJ010000143.1:0-540 GCF_042194855.1 Bartonella sp. CL70QHWL
AATCCCAAACACCTTCAATAACTCCAAAGTACACTCCAACATCTGATAAAGACTTATGAATGCAATATGGACCCTAAAGATGCCTAATTCCTAATCTACATGATCAAAATACACAAGATATGAATGCTAAAAACATATAACTATGCAAGATATCAACTCCCCCTACTAGTCCTTTACTTGTCCTCAAGTAAACTTTTCAAAACACAAGGAGGAGTTCAGGCCGGGTGGTCGAGGCCATCGCCCAAGACGAGCGGGTGGTCGACCCCAGGTGTTCCTACCCGGGTGGGACTGATACGCCTCCCGTGAATCGATCATAACTCCTCCAATATAGCTCCAAATGACTTGAAACCACATCATTGGAAAGCTAATTCATTTTTATGTGTCTCCACAAATTCTTTGCAACAGAAGACTTCTCTAAGGCCTCCTTACATGTTCATCTTCCACCCCATTTTTGATCACAATACTCCCAAACACCTTCAATAACTCCAAAGTACACTCCAACATCTGATAAAGACTTATGAATGCAATATGGACCCTAAA
>NZ_JBHINJ010000144.1:0-532 GCF_042194855.1 Bartonella sp. CL70QHWL
TGAAAAAATCTGCATATAAAATAATCAATCTATACTATTATTTATGAAGTGATTTAGCTTATGTGTCAGCTTCTCCATTGTTTTAGGTTTTTCTGCTTAATTATCATTGTTTATGATTTATTTGTCATATTTTCCATAGTATAGATTAACGAATGTTATCAAATGTTAGCAATAATTTTATAGTTTTTTATCTTATGTTTATTTGAGTAATATTAAAAATTTTAATATTTTTTAAGTTTATAAAATTTGAAATCATATCTCAAAACTCCTTAACTCTAAATCTTAAATTGTAAATCGTAAACCCTAAACCCTAAATTCTAAACCCTAAACCCCCACCCCTTAAATGCTATTTTTGTGACTTTTGGCCTTGAGTGCTAGTTTGGGAACAAAAACTTGATTTAGTGCTATTTTGGTCTTTTTCTCTATATATAATTGTCATTTAATTTTTTAATAAACTGTTTTGGTCATTTTAATCTTTGAGAGCTATTTGAGTGATGAAAATTTTTTTTTATTATTCTATAATGTTTCTCAG
>NZ_JBHINJ010000025.1:0-12283 GCF_042194855.1 Bartonella sp. CL70QHWL
AATGTAAAAAGAACGTTTTTTGCAGATATTTATTGAATATGCATTTGCTTTTGATTGGATTGTTAAAGCTACCGAGCATTTTGATTTGTTTGATACGTTTGATAGCCATAACAAGCGTTTTATAGGCTCTCTCATTCAAATGAGTGATTAAAGATCATACGCACATTTACATTCCTTTTGATAAGTTTTCATATCTCTCATAGAGCGCTTGCAATATGATACATTTTGTATATATGCATTCATTACTCCATTGTGGATGATTCATTTTAATCAATAAAAAACGCTATTTGAAAGCCGCGTCATATCACTTGGCACGGCTTTTTTTTATTTTACTCTCTCTTTTATGATATGTTTATAGCAATGCATTTTATATGCGTTTATAACCATAAAGAATGCACGCCCCCCATGTCTCTTTTTATTCTGTTTTATCAGTTATATTGACAACATTATCCCTTTCATAAACCTCACAATTTTTTGGAACCAACCTTACTTTGCTTTTTTTATTGATTTTTGCATTGCCATAAGCACGCCCCCAGATCGTTGCACAATATGAGATTTTAGCATTGCCATAAACAGAGCCATAAATCTCACAAGAGCCACTCACACAAGCATTCCCATAAACCTTGCCATAAATTTTTGCACGACCATTAATAACAGCATAATTATAAATTTTTGCATGGCTATAAATACAAGCCAAGCCAGAAACCTTGGCATGACCATAAACGCGTGCATAACTAAAAACCGTAGCATCATAAGAAACATGCGCATGGTCATAAATATGAGCATCAGCAAGAATGCGGGCACTACCATTCACATGAGCATACCCATAAACATTGCCATAAACATGAGCATTGCCATAGACAAAAGCATGGTCATAAACTTTAGCATATTGAGAGATAAAAGCTTTTCCATAGACCTCAGCATTGCCATAAACTTGACCACAGACTTGAGAAAAATGGCGTATTTTTGCATTTTCATACACTCTTGCATGACCATAGACACAAGCCTCATCATACACCCAGCAATTACCATCATGGGATAGGTTAACTTCCTTTTCAATAAAGCCGCTTTCATGGCTGGTGTTTTGTATGTTGACGATTGACCAATGAGAGCACCCCAGAGATTAGGAACAACAATCCAATCATCATGTTGTTTTGGAGCACCACGCACGCCATTGCCAATAACAGCAGCCAAGGCACAGAGAGCAGAGACAGCAATAAAATCGAGCGGGGTTTGTTGACGCTCTGAAACGTCATAAACATAATCCATGAATGGCATTGGGAGCTGTAATAGGTCAAAAGGCTCGACGGGTAAGAGAGCCGTAGCAATCGCTTTTAATTCCCCCAACCATTTTGTTGCAAGGCTTGTTCATAAGGTCTGTCGCAACATTGGGGGCTGGCAAATATAATGATGGTGCCAGCTTGCTTCTTCATAAGCGGAAAGTAAGGTGGTATATGCGCCATCTGCTCTTCACTCAACAAAAAGGAAAGCCTCAAAATTAATAGCTATGAACCTAAACTTATGGGTAAAAATACAGATCAATTATAAGCGCAAACTCTAAAATCAAGTGCTACTCATAAAGGGGTAGCGTCAGAAATAAACAGTTATTATTTTTTATAAAAAATAATGGACAATTTAAGATAATTATGACAAAACATGCGTTAAGATAATGATAACAAAATGCGGGGGACTGTATGAATAATACCAATGTTAAAAAACGACCATTTTTAATCGAAAACGAGATCACTAAATTAATTGATCAACATAAATGTATCAGGGTTCTTGAATCTCATAGTTTTCTTTCTGCTTCTGTAGCTGCAAATGCTGTAATTAGTAACAACCATAGTACAAATGAAAAATATCATGCATTGTGGTCTAGCTCTCTTACAGATTCAACTGTTGATGGCTTACCAGATATTGAAATTCTTCCGCTACCCAATCGTATAGCCAAGGCGAGAGATATTGCTAATAAAGTTTGTCTTCCTCTGATAATAGATGCTGACACGGGCGGCCATCCTGAGCACTTCAAAATTCATGTTAGAGAAATGGAGCTTTCTCATTTGTCTGCTGTAATTATAGAAGACAAAGAAGGATTAAAGAAAAATTCATTACTAGGTAACGATATATTTCAAATTCAGTCATCAGCCGAAGACTTTTGTAAAAAAATTACCGCTGGTGTAGAAACGAGGAGACAACGAGACTTATTAATCATTGCTAGGATTGAAAGTCTTATCCTTCAACAAGGAATGGATGATGCCCTTAGTAGAGCTTCAGCGTACCTCAAAGCAGGCGCTGATGGTATCATGATTCACAGTCGCCAAAAAACGCCTGATGAAATATTGGAGTTTGCAGCTAGATTTCGTAGCAAATATCCTACAGAAATTCTTGTTTGTGTACCAACAAGTTTTAATGAAATTACATTTCAAGATTTAAAAGCTGCTGGCTTTAATATTGTAATTTATGCAAACCATATGTTGAGAGCATCATATGCAGCTATGCTGTCAGTGGCTCAAGATATTCTGATGTACGGTAGGACTAAAGAAATTGAGAGTAAATGTGTAAACGTTGACACCATTTTGAAAATGATCCCTGGGACAATTTAGGCTATGAATATAGTGAGTAAATTTATTGAGCACGGCATCAGTTTTTTTGCTGGTGTCCCAGATAGTGTGTTAAATGAATTCTGTCAGAATTGCTTATATTTGCCCCAAGATCAACACGTGATTGCAGCCAATGAAGGAAGTGCTATTGGTTTAGCGATTGGTCATTATCTTGCCACTGGGGTGCCGGCAGTAGTTTACATGCAAAATTCTGGCCTTGGTAACGCTATAAATCCTATACTATCAATGGCACATGGTTCTTGTTACTCAATTCCAATTATCTTATTAATTGGTTGGCGCGGAATGCCAGAAACAGCAGATGAACCACAACATAGAAAAACAGGAGTTATCACTCAAGAGTTATTAACATTACTTGATATTGAGTATGCTGTACTTGAAGAAGGGAATGAGCTTACGAGTATAAAGAAAGCTGTTTCTGTAACTCATAACGGCCGTTCATTTGCTATTTTAGTGCCACCAAGTAGTTCTAAGGAAAAAATGAAGAGAACCGCTTCTGAATCTCCCATGTCCCGTTTGGATAGCCTTAAAGTCATCTTTGAATATGCTGACAAAAATGATTTATTCGTTGCCTCAACAGGATACACTGCTCGTGAAGTGCTTTTATGTATGAGTGAACGTAAAATGAACACTGATAACCTTCTAATGATTACTGGAGCCATGGGGCATACTTCACAAGTTGCGTGGGGGATAGCCAACCAATTAAGACATAAAAGGGTATGGTGCTTGGAAGGAGATGGATCGTATTTAATGCATTTAGGGGGCGCAACGACCATAGCTACGCGTAATACTAATAATCTGATTCATGTTGTTTTAAATAACGGCCTTCACTCCTCTGTTGGTAACTCACCCATAACGGCACATAAACTTACATTATCCAATATAGCTAAAGCATTCAATATTGACGATTCCATAAGAATTGAAACAAAAAAAGATTTAATTGATGTTCTTCAAAGCATGCATTTGCCAAGATTTATTGAGATAATGATAAATACTCATGAACAAAACAGTCTGCCCCGTCCCTCTAATAACCTAATTGATCTAGGCCATGCTTTCCAAAAAGCATCCAAAAGGTAAAATCACTATGAACGAATTCTCTGAACAGATTTTATTTACTCCAGGCCCAGCCAACCTGTCTGCTTCAGTGCATAAAGCAATGATAATTGATTATGGCTCTAGGACTAATTTATTTGGGAAAATGACTCGTCAAGTAAATTCCTATTTAAATAAAATTGCTCCTGACAGTAATCTTGTTCCTGTAATGTTGCAGGGAAGTGGAACTTATGCCGTTGAAGCTATGATTCAGACCTTGATCCCAAGTGATGAATCATTGCTTATCATTATTAATGGTGCGTATGGAACTCGAATGGTTGCAATCGCAGAAAAAGCAGGTAAGAAGTATGAAAAAATTGAGTTTCCTTACGAGAAAAAGTTATCAAGTTCTGATGTTGAAAGTCATATAAACAATTTCACTGGTAAATATGTGGCGATTGTACATGGAGAAACCACAACCGGGGTAATGAATGATATACTAAGCATTGAACGAGCTACAGCTAGCGCCGACAAATTACTACTTATTGATGCAATGAGTACATTTGGTTCTTACATATGGAAGCTCCCAATCGATAGCTCTGTTGTTTCAGTTGCTGCCTCATCAAATAAAGCTTTAGGCGGGCCACCTGGAATTGGGATAGTCTATGTCCATAAGAGTTACACAAAAAAAAGTTATGCATCATCATTAACACTGGATTTGGTTGACCAGTATGAAAGTTTTCAGCAGACTGGCGAGTGGCGATTCACACCACCAACTCATGTTATGAGTGGTCTATTGGAAGCCTTGAAAGAGTTAGAGAATATGGGTGGTGTCGCTACTCAAATGCAAAGACATATTAATATTAGAAATACAATTGTTGATGTTTATACACGCTTAGGCTTCATGCCACTTTTAGACAAAGGAGACATGGGGCATGCAATTGTAACATTTTTTAGATCAGGATGGGATTCTGATGAAATTAATGAATATGCAGCTTATTTAAACAGTAATGGCTGTGTCATTTATGGCGGTAAAGTTTCAAATAAATCCACTTTCAGAGTAGGTTGTATTGGAACGATTGATAGCAACGCAATCCAACGACTTGAAAGATTAAGCTATCAATATTTGCTAGAGGAAAAGTAATGAATGAACTTATAGTTATTGGAATGTCACGCAATCAAGGCGCACGTTTTTTTGAACAAGCTAAGAAGCGTGGATACAAGATTATACTATTAGAAGAACAGTCATTCTTAGAAAGCAATAAACAATTGGTATCTAATGCCAATAGTACTTTGGTTATTGAATCAAAAAAGCGAGACAAAGCTAGAAATATTATAGAGCTCCTTGGGGACAATCCTCCTCAAAAAATCTTCACATATGATGAATTATCAGTTGAATTAGCCGCAGCTCTAGCTGAGAGTTTAGGGGCTACGACCATAGGAAATGAGGTAGCTGCAATTGTTAAAGACAAAGCTAAGTTACGAGAAATTTTTTCAGCTACTGGCTTACCTCAACCTGTCTCATATATTTGTTCGAGTGAAGAAGATGTTATAAATTTTATAGATTTATCTAATTTTGATAAGTTTATTATAAAACCTAGGCATGGATTAGGAAGCCAAGGCGTTTCATTAATAACTAGCAAAACCGATATTTATAACGCCATATCAAAACTCAACCAAGAAGATAGAAGTGACTTCCTTATAGAAGAATTTATCGAAGGTAAAGAATTTAGTGTAGAAGGTGTGATTGTTAAAGGCAAGCCTATTTTCTTTGGTGTTACTGAAAAAAAAATAATAGATAATGGTACATTTATAGAAGTTGGCCACACGTTTCCTGCCCCTATTACTACACAACTTGAAAAAGAAATTTATGATTCATGGACTAAGGCTATCAATGCTCTTAATTTTAACGTTGGTTTATTCCACGCCGAGTGTTGGGAAACGTCAAACGGCATTGTTCTAGGCGAAATTCATGCTCGTCCAGGAGGAGACTTTATTCATTGGCTCCAAGAATTGGTAACTGGTATAGAAACTTATGGAGCTGGATTGGACTCTCACTTCAATCCAGATAATCTATCTACTGTAACGGTTGAAAAGAATGGCGTTGCTGGCATCAGATATTTTCTCCTACCAGAAGGTGAAATCAAATATATCGGTAATGTAACAGAAGCAGCAGCACATCCATCATGTGTAAGATTAAATATGCCATTGAAAGTAGGCAATAAAATTAATGAGATAAAACATTGGAAAGACCGAGAAGCTGTTGGCTATATGATATGTCACGCTAAAGATCGCAATTCACTAGAAGATGCATTTGATCAAATCGTAAAAATTTTGTCAATAGAAACGTGTTAAATCTATGCAAAAACTTTTTTTTGATTACACCATTTTTGCTTTTGCGTTTTTATCTGTAAACGCTATTTTCCCAGTATATTTCACAGATATACTAGAGATAAATAGTAGTCAAGTTGGCCTCTATTTATTATTTGGTTCATTCGCATCACAAGGTGCACGTATTCTTGGCGCTCCGCTTATTTCTTTACTACCTATAAAAATAGCATATCCTGTCCTTTGTGGTATTGGGGCAATTGGTTACATTATTTTAGCAGTATCATCATCAAGTTTCTTTATATGTTGCGCTTTATTGATGATTGGATTTGGGTATGGAAGCAATAGTATTTATACAAAAGCTGCTTTAGCAGATCCTTCGTTACCTAATACATTGAACTATCGTTATGCAAAATTAAATGTGTGTTTAAACGTATCTGCTGCTATTGGGCCTCTAGTCGCAACATGGCTTTTTAGTACAGTTGAGCCTTTGCTCCCATTTATGATCTCAGCCGCACTAGTTTCAATAGCGGGGTTGGTAGCACTTCGTAGCCACAATAATAAAGTAAGTATATCAAAGCAGAGCAATCTATTAATTACCTTTAAAGCTCATATTTGCAGTCTGCCACTTAATTTAACATTTTTGTTGACAGTTATCATGTGGGCTACTTATGCACAAATATATTCTTCTGTTCCCTTGTTCGTTAACGAGCAATTAGGAGTTTTTCAATGGTTCGGGCTATTATTAACATTAAATGCAATACTGGTTATATTTTTTTCAATCCCGATATCTAAATTTTTTACAAAAATAAATACAACTGAATTCACGCTTTGTGGCATTGGGTTTATCTTATTTGCTTTTTCGTTCATTTCCATGTATTATTTCAATAGCTTATTTATGATTGCAGTCGCTGTAAGTGTTTTTACTTTTGCTGAAATATTAATAATTCCTGCTATTTCCTCAATTCTAATAACATATATACCTGATGGTATGCGTGTAGGTATCCTTAGTTGGAATGCTATAGCAGTTGCTCTTGGTGAAGGCTCGGGAAAATGGATTGGCGTAAATGTTATTGCAAGTTACAGTCAGTTAAAAGGGAATAATCCGTTTCTATTACTAATGCTTCTTCCTCTTTCCGGTATTGTTCTTATTATTACATTTAAGTTTATTTTAAATACAAAAATAGGGGGTACTAATGTCCGTTAAAATCGGTATTATTGGCTGTGGCCTGACGGGTCTTTGTCTTTTAGAGAGAGTTCTAGGTTGGAGAAAAGCTGGTTTCTCTAATGTTAGTAGCGTACATATATTTGACTTACCAAATCGATTTGGTGGAGGCGTTCACTATAGAGGTCAAGCAGTATCTAACCATTTAAATAGAACTGCTGGTCAACTATCATTTGGAGCAGACCACAGTCATAAGATGTTAATTCAGCATATTAATGAAACAACTGCTAATTGGACATTATTCAGCCGTTGCATAGATAAGTACAGCCAAACTAAAGATGATAGATATCTTATCAATGAACAATCTTGGGTTGATAGAAGCCTATTAGGAGAAATCGCCTTTGATGTATTTAATGACATCATATCAACATTACGCAACCTTAGTGTACAGGTTACTATAGTGCCGTCTTATGTTGAAAAAATTACTATTGATGATAGCGAAGTGGTTATTCAAACAAGCTCAGAGTCACTAAGATTATCACACGTAGTTCTGTGTACAGGTCATTCAGAGCAAGATAATAAAGATGAAACCGCTAACTTGTCAATAAACGAAGGCAACAAAGAGGGTGGCTGGTACTTATCAAATATCTTTCCAGTTGAGGGCGGAGAGCTTGAACGTTTTGAGACTGATAGTTCTGTAGCAATTCGAGGGATGGGGCTGGTCTGTTTAGATGCTATATTAAAGCTAACTGAAGGTAGAGGAGGATATTTTTATCGCGATGAAAACTTCCAATTATTGTATAAAAAAAGTGGGTTAGAACCAAAAAAAATTTACCCATTTAGTCGAAATGGTTTTTTTAATTTTGCAAGACCATTTGATGAAAAAATCTATGATCATTCATTAGTTCATACTGCGATTATCTTTAACCATGATTTAATTAAGAGAATGCGGGAATCTAGAGGTAATGAGGTAGGACAATTGGATTTTACGAGGGATATTCTTCCAGCGCTTATTTTAGAGTCAGCTATAATTTATTATTCAACCATTTTTGGCAAAAGATTTATTGATACTAACATCAAATCGATCCAATTTATTATTAATAATCATATAAATACGGTAGGAGAATTAAAAAAGAACCCGCACACATATTTGGCCGATCAACTTAATAATGTGGCTAATGATTTTTTCAAGAGTAATCCAGAGATTGATTACTCAAAAATCAATGATGGATTATATGATGATAAATATTCTCGGTTTGACTCCTTTCGATTCGCATGGTTAGATATTATAGAACCCAAAGCCTCCAAAGACTTTAATGATAAACATCTGAATTCGTTAAGTGCTTTGTATAATGATATTTATGACGCTAAGTTAGGGAATATTAAAAATCCTCGAAAAGCTGCTATTGATGGTGCTTGGCGCGATCTAAGAAATGTTCTACGAAACGCAGTAGAATTTGGTGGTTTAACTGCTGCATCTCATCGCGAATTTGTTGATATCTATTTCCCTTTAATAAATAGAATTACTGTTGGTACTTCTTTAAAAGTGATGGAAAAGATTGCTGCACTTGCCACTGCAAAAATAGTGGACTTATCAGAGTCGAAGGCGCCTAACTTGCAAGCAAAGGGAGGGAAATGGCATTTGGGTAATATACGTTCAATTGATTATCTTGTTAATGCCCGCATACCACGTTTTTCACTTAAAAATAGTCGCAACAATTTACTAAAGACCTGTTTTAAAGATGGAATATTGAGGGAATGGAGTAATGATTTAGTGCCTGATGATATGTATATGCTGGGAGGTGTTGATATTCATCCTATAACCCATGCCTGCGTGTATTCTTCAGGTCAAATTTCTAAGAATGTTTTTATCATTGGCCCACCAACTGAAGGCCCCCATTATTTCAGATCCGCTGCAGTGCGACCTAACACAGCAGATCCGTTACCAATTTATGCAGATAAGATATTGGCTTCAGTGCTTAATATTTGATAGAAGATGTTGAAATATGCGTACTGTACTTTTTATAAATGGCCGTAAAAATCAGATTGAACGCCTTGAACAACATTCAGCAGCCATGAGATTAGATTTAAACGTTGTTAATATAGCTGATGAATGGCCTACTTATCTCAATCAAATTGTAGCTGATTATCGTGTTATTGATACCTCAGATATTGATCTTTCAATCCGTACAGCATTTGAATTAAATGAAATCTATAATTTCATTGGTGTCATATCTTGGTCAGAAAAAGACACTATTCTTCGATCTAAAATAGCTGCCGCCTTAGGACTACCGGGGATGGATCCAAATGATGCTCTAGCGTGTCGGAATAAAGTTGCAATGCGGACACGTCTGGATTCCATAGGGCATGTTAACCCGAAATTTTCTGCTGTACATGATAGAGAAACACTTATGCGAGCAGCGGAATACATTGGTTTTCCATCAGTTCTGAAGCCCGCTGCGGGTTCAGCATCACGTGGTATTTTTATTGTCAATAATACTAGCGAATTGAAACACGCTTTTTTAAAGCTGCAAAATATTATTTCTAAAACATATGATGCTGTTTTTAGTGGTTTCGAAGGTAAAATGATTTTAGAAGAAATGTTAAACGGCCCAGAAATAAGTGTTGAAGGCTTCGTTCATAATAAACAAGTTAGCATTGTTGGGATAACTGATAAATGGGTTTCTTCTCAATTCAAAATCGAAGTTTGTCACGTACATCCTTCAAAAATAAATGGAGCACAAAAGAAAGAAATTTACGATTATTCGAGCCAGGTAGTTGCTGCATTAGGAATTGATAATACTCCATTTCATTTAGAAGCTAAGCTTACACCTAATGGCTTTAAAGTGATTGAATGTGCAGCCCGACCTGCTGGCGATTGTATTACAACTAATGTTTTACCTTTAACTTTACTTGGCCCACATGTAGAAAACTGTATCCGTTCTTATATAGGTGAAGCTCCAATTAAAATTAACAAGCCTAAGTATTATGCTGCATCTAAATTTATTTTCGCTGATAAAAATGGTGTTTTTATAGGTATTTCAAATTTAGATAAAGTTTTAGCCATACCTTATGTTGTTGGAATTCAAATTCATTTGAAAACAGGCGATACTGTATCTATACCACCGAGAGAATTCTTAAACCATCGTGTTATGACATGTCTTTTGCGTGCTACTACTTGGGAAGAAGTTGTATGTTCTAGTAATAAAATTGATGAACTAGTTAAAATATCTATAAATTAATGATATATTTTGGTAGAAACGTAAGAAGTATCATACATAAAAAACTAATAAAGTCAATATGTTGAGTGCAATTATTTTATATGAATCCACTTAAGAATCTATAATTTTATACGTGATTCATTTGACCATTTTTTATATAAGATTGCCATGTATGAATAGACCATAAAAAGCAAATCATGATGCAAATATTATAACGTATGTGTGTATTCAAATGAGATGAAAAGCCGATATCATTCATAACAGTTTATAAATTTTATGATACGTTTTTATCACAACACAAATCGTATTGTTTAAAAATTTAGTCGTTTGAAATTTTCAATACTATACGTTTAAAGATCACATCTTGTTTTAATGATTGGATTGTTAATCGCATGATAAAAACATAAAATTACAGTTCTCAAAATTGAGAAGCGTAAAATCTAAAGATGTTATCACAACATTAGATTATCCTATAAGAAAGTATCGTTTGAAACTGTCATAAGCTTATAGGTTTTAATTCATAAGGGCGCATAAAGGATTTTGAGAGAAGATTGATTTTAAAGCGCTTACTAAAAATTTAGAAAATGATAGGCAGGTATTATATAGATATTATCATTATAACAGATATGAAGTTCAAAACGTTATATCTTATGATCAAAAGCTTTTTAATGAATATAAAGCAAGAAGGCTATCAAAAAACGTTTTAAAAGTTATTGTTTAAAAATACGAAGCCAAATGGGGTCAATCCAAATTTGGATTGAGAGATTTTAGTCACCCCAAATTTGGAAGCACCTATTGAGACAAGATAAGCAGGTAAACTTCAAAACCATTGTAACATCATAAGGCATGAAATTTTTCTAAATTTTGAGTCAAAAGCGACAGTGTTTAAAGAAGGCTCTATTTTAAAGTTAACGCGCTCGAATTTGAGCTGGTTGATTTTAACGAGCCCCAAAATGGACCGGCTAATTTTTAAAGAAATTAGCTTTTAAAGAAAAGTACAAATACGCTTATGAAAGCTCTTTAAATGCACGTTTAAACGTTTGAAACATAAAATGAGATCTTTATAAGAAACGTTAAAACTTTTTTTTATCACAGTTATAACCTAGTTATCATTTGCTCTTAAGAACGTTTCATTTATGAAAAACGAAGATCTAGATTTCACAGCAGAGCAAAATCTTGAAAACCTTACATTTTATAAAAGCGGTTGTTTTTGTCTTATGAGAGATTGTTTTAAAAACCAATGCTCGTAAATGTAAAAGAACGTTTTTAAAAAGACATTTGTTTAATAAGCATTTTTTTTGATTGGATTGATAAAGCTACCAAGCGTTTTGATAGGTTTGATTTTAGACAACGTGTTAATTGAATTCACTCAGCTCGATTTTGAATTTAATATTTTGAAACGTTTTAAAAGAAGCATCATGATCATGTGCTTTATTTTAAATGAATCTCTTTAAAGATAAAAGACGTTATGATTGATACGTTTGATAGCCATAACAAGCGTTTATAGGCTCTCTTATTCAAATGAGTGATTAAAGATCATACGCACCATTTACGTTTCTTTTGATAAGTTTTCATATCTCTCATAGAGCGCTTGCAATATGATACGTTTTGTATATATGCATTTATTACTCCATGTGGATGATTAATTTTAATCATTAGAATAGACATTTGAAAGCCGCGTCATATTAATTGGCACGGCTTTTTTTTATTTTACTCTCTCTTTTATGATATGTTTACAGCAATGCATTTTATATGCGTTTATAACCATAAAGAAGGCACGCCCCCCATGTCTCTTTTTATTCTGTTTTATCAGTTATATTGACAACATTATCCCTTTCATACACCTCACAATTTTTTGGAACCAACCTTACTTTGCTTTTTTTATTGATTTTTGCATTGCCATAAGCACGCCCCCAGAT
>NZ_JBHINJ010000145.1:0-522 GCF_042194855.1 Bartonella sp. CL70QHWL
ATATTGATTTCTGCGCCACCTACTTTTGCACCAATAGTGAGACGACTCGTTGTCTTATCTTGCTGAACAAAGCTCTCGCTTTCCACTTTGGTAATCACATTATTAACCTGTTCAGTCAATTTATTCTGAACATTCGTGATAGAACTTCCAACACCGGCAAGTGCATCCGCTACATCAGGATATTCTTTGTTTTCTGTTTCGCCATCATCCTTAACGGACTTAACAGTAAATTTAGGAGCGGTCCACGCGCCATTTTCATATTTAGCGCCACCACCTAAATACTTGGCTATATTCGTGGCTACAGTTGTAACATTTTGATTTGTAGTAAACAACTGAGAACCATTGACTGCTTCCGTCGACTCTTCCGAAAGCATTCCAGCGTCCACACCTGAAATGGTCCGAGGTTCGCTTTTAGGGCCGCTAAAATCAAGATCAAATCGTTCCCATAGATCCTTACCAATAGTAATAAGACCTGTCTTTTCATTTTTCTTAACAAGAATACTGTCTCTTACATCAGCAACC
>NZ_JBHINJ010000146.1:0-518 GCF_042194855.1 Bartonella sp. CL70QHWL
ACACCATCCAAAGCTTGTTCGACAGGCGCTACAGCATAGCATCTGCGATACCCAATCACGCTATTTTGGCTGTCTCTTAACACGAGATAAAGCGTGCGGTTGCTAAACCACTCTGCCATGAGTATATCGCGTTCATGTTTTTTGACCGAACACCACGGAAAATTTGCCATGTCCCATGGATAATCAATAAGGTCCCAGCTTAACTCTTCATCCCCATCATCTATCCAATTGCCAATAAGCCTGCCTTCTTCTTTTGTGAGGGTATGATTGATTTCTGTTGTGCGTCCAAAGGAAAACAAAGTGTCCCCAGCTGTTAAGCGAACACCGCTTTCATACTCCAACATGCTATCATCAAGGCGTGACATATTGCCTTCCATGGCTTGCACATTATAACCATAGGTCCCACGGCGAAAATCAGAGCGCAAACTTTTGGAAAGGTCGGTAATCGCTTCAATGGCTTCAAGGCTTTTGCGTTCAGGCAACTGATCAAAATCAAGTTGAAAGGAATTCCACCATGC
>NZ_JBHINJ010000026.1:0-10650 GCF_042194855.1 Bartonella sp. CL70QHWL
GCCGGTGCGGCTATCGTGGCCTTGGCTGTCACGGCGGTTACGGGCGGAGCAGCCTCGGGCGCTGCCAGTGCCATTACCGGTGCTTTGGGGCTTGGCTCGAGTACCGCCATGAATGCGGCGATACAGGCAGGTGTCCAAGCACTGATTAACAAAAGCGCTGTGGCTCTTGTCAATAATCGCGGCAACATTGCCGGCGCCTTGCATGAGCTTGGCTCTTCAAAGAATGTTCTCAGCATTGTTTCGTCGATGTTGACAGCAGGCTTAACCAGCCAACTAACGGAAATGGCAGGTGTTGGACAATCTTTGCCAAAAACCGCTCCTTTTGTCGATCGTATCGCCCTTGAAGCGAAAAAGAACTTGATCAAAGCCGCCATTGGCACAGGCGTGCAGACGGCTCTTGAGGGCGGCTCTCTTGACAAGAACTTTTTTAACAATCTGCGCATCGCTCTGTCTGATACGGTTGGCAAATCGTTGGCAGAAGAAATCGGTACCGCCAAGGCAGAAGGCAAAATAGACACGGTCACACAGATCGTTGCCCATGCTGGTCTTGGCTGCTTAAAAGGCGCTGTTGCGAGTGGTGCTTGCACGGCCGGTGCTGTGGGGGGTGCTGTGGGCGAAGCCACTGCTATGCTCCAGTTTCAATTGTGGGTGCAAGGCATTGTGAAAGAGGAAATGGGGGACCTAAACGGTCGCACCCCAACTCCGGAAGAGGAAGCGCGTATAAACGCAAAGATTGATGCGCAGTTTGCTGACTTTAGAGATCACACCATTGATGTTGCAAGGGCTGCCGGGGGCGTTGCTGCCGCCATTGCCGGTGGCGATGTTGATGCCGGCGCCGATGCCGCTGGTAATGCCGCTGCAAATAACTTTTTGGGTAGTGCACAACGCGCTCAGATGAAGAAAGAGTTAGAAGAGTGCCCTGATGATCAGTGTCGAAGAGATGTTAACGAAAAATGGTTCGAGATTGATGAACAACAAGATAGAACTTTTTCGACAGGAATTATGACTGGTCTCATTGCCGATGCACCAATCAAGCTATACGAGTTAGCTGATGGCGCTGTGAAGAACATGATGTTACAAATAATGATATTTGCTAGCAATCCATGGGGGGGCGCGAAAAGGGCTGTTAAAGACATTGAAACAGGAGCGTCTTGGGTCGTGAGTGGACATGTGATTGATGATGCCTGGGAAGGTGCTGGTCAATTCTGGGGAGGTGTTGAGGATGCGTTTATAGGGGATATAGATTACGTAAAAGAGAATCTTGAAAAAGCGGGGGTTGACGGAGCTTTTAATGCTGGTTTTGAAAGTGGAAGATTATCAGCCGGAGTGTTAGAAAACTTTGCTGGAGGAGCTGGAGCAGCCAAGGGAGCTATAAATCTTGGCAACAAGGCTGTGATCAAGTTCATTGCTAGGAAAGATTTTGCTCAATTCGCTTCCAAGAAAAATCTTGCAGAATTTGCAGCTCAAGGAGATCCTGACAAACTTGCGGCGAGGAAAGAACTGACCAAACTCGCTGCTAAAGAAAAAAAGCTTTGGTTAAAAAAGAAACCCACTAAATTTACTGATAGCAAATTTGGACAGACAAACAAAGCCTATCAGAGAGACGACCTGTTTGATCCTAACAGAGTTTCTGATTGGGAAGAAAAAGGAAAAACGGTGTGGGGCACCAATGTTGAAAGGATGGAAGCAGGAAGAGCACCTATAGGATTTGATGGAAGGTCTGTTGAGTTGCATCACTTAAAGCAAACACATGAGGGGCCCATAGCAGAAATGAGCAAAGAATCTCACCAAAAATATAATTCCGTAATCCATGCTCCTTCCAAAACACATCAATCACTTATAGAGAGAAAAAAGTTTAAAAAATGGAGAGAGGAATATTGGAAGGAACGCGCTAAAGGGTATAGAGAACAAAAAAACAGTAATTTAGGAGGAATAATTGATATGAAATGGAGTATCATAGGGATAGATTTTGACAGATGGGGACAAGAGCATCGGTAGTAATGCTCTACGGTTGATGAAAAGAGAAAAAAGAAGTTTGGAGAAATAATCGATGAAAATCTATACTTTAGATGATGTTGCAGTATTAATTGATAAAGTGAATAAATATGATGATGATATTATCCATTTTCGTATTAAAGATAATGCAGTTGATGATCTTGTGATTGAAAAGGCGGAGAAAGCTCTCGGTTTACAATTCACATCGTCTTACAAGAGTTTTTTAAAAAATTATAAAGGTGGGGACATTAGTGGTGAAGAAATCTATAGTCTTTATGAGCATCCTATAGGTGTTTCTGTTAATGACGTTGTTTTCCAAAACTTAAATGATAGAAGAGATGGTTTTACGACACCAGAACAGCTTATCGTGTGTTACGCTGATTTTGATGAAACCTTTTATTTTGATTATACGCAGTTTCGGGATGGTGAATGCCCACTCTATGTCAGGTTTCCATTGGATAATTGCGAATATTACGCGAGTAATTTTTATGAGTTCCTTTGCAAAAGAATTAAAGTACACGCGGGAGTTGAGATACCTGATGGTGATCAACCGATTGAAAAGATTGAGAACACTCCCACTCCGCAACCTATCCCTTTTTACAAGAGTTTTTGGAAAAAACTATGGAAGAGGTGAAATTGATAGGGGAAATATGGAGCGTTTATAACGCACGTTTTGAGGATCATCCATGAAAACCTATACCTTAGCTGATGTTGCAGTATTAATTGATAAAGTGAATAAATATGATGATGAGATTATCAATTTGGGTACTGCAGAAAATGCAGTTGATGATCTACTGATTGAAAAGGCGGAGAAAGCTCTCGGTTTACAATTCACATCTTCTTATAAGAGTTTTTTAAAAAATTATAAAGGAGGAGAAATTGGAGGTTATGAAATCTGTAGCGTTTATAGGGATTGTGGAATAGGTATTGCTGCTGGTGATATTGTTTTCCGCAACTTAAATAATAGAAAAAGGGGTTTTGCGACACCAGAACAGCTTATCGTAAGTAGAACAGATTTTGGTGAAACCTTTTATTTTGATTATACGCAGTTTCGGGATGGTGAATGCCCACTTTATGTCATGCTTCCATCTGAAGATTGCGAATATTACGCAAGTAATTTTTATGAATTCCTTTGCAAAAAAATTAAGGAACATGCAGGGGAAGATTCGTGAAAACTTACAATTTATCGGATGTTACACAATTAGTTAGTAAGTATAGCGATAGTGTTGATTTTGGCTCTACAGATGAAGCCGTTGATGATGTACTAATTGAAAAAGCAGAGGGGATTCTTAAATTGCAATTCACAACCTCCTACAAAAGTTTTTTAAAAAACTATGGAAGAGCGGAGATCTGTGGTGAGGAAATATTAAGTGTTTATAATACAAATTTTGAAATTGCTCGTAGTGATGATATTGTTTATTATCATATAACGGATGTAGAAAATGGTTTAGCAAAACCACAGCAGCTTGTTGTGAGTAGAACTGATTTTGGTGAGACATTTTATTTTGATTACTCTCAGTTTCAGGATGGTGAATGTCCGCTCTATCTTAAGTTTCCACCTAGCGATCCCCAGTATTACGCAAGTAATTTTTATGAATTTCTCTGTAAAAGAATTACAGATAACTTGAAGTAAATTTCTTTGTATGGTGGTTTTACTTCCGAATTGCAATGTTAAACCACTATTTTTTATTTTCAAGAATGCAGGCATCGTTAATATTTTTAAGGGGGATCATCTATGAAAACCTATACCTTAGATGATGTTGTAGTATTAATTGATAAAGTGAATAAATATGATGATGAGATTATCAATTTTGGTACTGCAAAAAATGCGGTTGATGATCTTGTAATTGAAAATGCGGAGAAAACTCTCGGCTTACAATTCACATCGTCTTACAAAGTTTTTTTAAAAAATTACAAAGGAGGAGAAATTGGTGGTGATGAAATCTATAGTCTTTATGATAATCCTATGGGTATTCCTGCTGGTGATATTGTTTTTCAAAACTTAAATGCTAGAAAACGTGGTTTTCTGACACCAGAACAGCTTTTCGTGAGCAGTACTGATTTTGGTGAAACCTTTTATTTTGATTATACGCAGTTTCGGGATGGAGAATGCCCAATCTATGTCATGCTTTCATCTGAAGATTGCGAATATTACGCTAGCAATTTTTATGAATTCCTTTGCAAAAGAATTAAAGAAAGCGTGGGAGAAGAGATACCTGATGGTGATCAACCGATTGAAAAGATTGAGCACACTCCCACTCCGCAACCTATCCCTTTTTACAAGAGTTTTTGGAAAAAACTATGGAAGAGGTGAAATTGATGGAGGAAATATGGAGCGTTTATAACGCACGTTTTGAGGATCATCCATGAAAACCTATACCTTAGATGATGTTGCAGTATTAATTGATAAAGTGAATAAATATGATGATGAGATTATCAATTTGGGTAGTGAAGATGATGAAGAGAATGAAACAGATGATTTACAGATTGAAAAGGCGGAGAAAGCTCTCGGTTTACAATTTACATCGTCTTACAAGAGTTTTTGGAAAAAACTATGGAAGAGGTGAAATTGATAGTGAGGAAATATATAGTCTTTCTAGAGAGCCTAAGTATTACATAAGTAATTTTTATGTAAAAGAATTACAGATCATGCTGGGGGAATGATGATGCAAACCAAAGATGTCACAGAGATTTTAAAAAGACTGGGCTGGGAGCCTTATCGTGATAACGTGGGGGATACTTTTGCGCATTATCATCTTCCCGATCGCATTATTGGCATTGGCTATGGTGTAAAAAATTATGGAGAGAGAGGCAAAGAGTTTTTGCTTTCGGCTGATCTCACCACCGCTGCTTATTGTCTTGGCTGGGAATATTCTAGAGGTGAAAAATCACAGCGTAAATATGGAGATGTGCTGTTTTATGCGAAGGAGGATTTTAATGTTAAAGCTCCAGATCTTTCCGAAAGCCATATCACAACCGCTTTAAACAAAGTGGTTGCATGGGCGCAAGCACAGGATATTGAGCAAAAATTACGCGAGGAAGCTGCTAATCATTCTGCCGTTGCACAAGCATTACTTGGTGATATGGAGGCTTTAAGGAGTGATAGATCTACTCCAAAACTATCTGTGCCAGAATTTGCATATTATAAAACAATGACATCGGATGATCGCCTGCTTTTTTTTGCGCAAGCCTATAAAAATGGGGAGTTGGATGATATTCTAACGCGCAAAAAAAACAAACAGCGCTCGATAAGCCTCACAGCAGCAATGCGCGTTCTCAAAACACAAGGGTGGTTTTCTACGGAGCCTGGAAAAATGTGGTTGATTTTGCCCGACCGCTTCATTCAATTTGATTTTGGTTTTATACGTCTCCATGACAATTACAATGTCTGTATTGAAGCTGAAATATCTAATGAAATGATTTCTGTCGCTTGCAATTGTATTCACTATAGTGAGGAATATTGGTGCGTTTCTCCTAAAAATATTTATAATTCTTTTAATACGATTGGGGGGGGGATTTTTAGTGGTTTTGGTAAAGGCATTGATATTTGTGTAGAGACATTAGATGAGCAAGAGCTTATCAAAATCTCTGAGCGGATAATACAGTGGGCACGTGCCCAAGATTTACAAGCATCAATAGAAAGCAAAACACGTGTTCAAAAGTATAGCTACAATATACGTATAGTCTGGCATTTGGCTTGTTTAGCATTGACAGGTCAAATTGATGTCCTGAAATCTTATCAAAATTTTTTAGAAGCAGGTACGATTTCTGAAATTTTGGATGACCGTGAAGTAGAGAGATATATTAACCAGGCCGTTCAATTTGCTGAAGAATATCTGAAAATCCTTAATGAGCGAAAAGCTATAGATGATCGTCTTAGTTTACAAGATTTGTCTTTTCTTAATACAGTTTCTGAAGACTTAAAAAGGATGGACTGGACAGTCTATCGTGATAAAAATTACAATTGCAATGCTTATTTTATAAAGAAAGATCGTATCATTAATATAGTGTACAACCTTGATAAAAACGGAGAGACACCATTTGTTACCTTCAAGGTTTCTCTTTCAACACTTGGTTTTTCTACAGCTTATCGATCTATTTTCATCAATACTCCCCAATATACCGTTCTTAAAGAATCAGAAGAAGTTTATGCAGTTTCTAGTACTGAATTGGATGAAGGCAAGCTGAAACAGATCAGTGCGGATATTTTGTGCTGGGCTGATCGACAAAATGTGAATCAAATCATCTATGATTATGCGGCTTTGTCCCCAGACAGTGAATATGATTTTGCGAAGTTGCACCTTATTGCACTTATTCTTATTGGGGATGTTGAAAAACTCAAATTTTATAAGGAAAGTTTGAAGGATAAAAACTTTTCAGCTTTGATAAGGGAAAACATAGCACATATTATTGATAACGTCCTTGCTCTTGCACGCCGTTATCGGACTGGTTTTCCTAAAAACGCTCCGATTTTGAGCTTGGATCCGCAAACAGCATCTGTTGCTTCTAAAACAACTGCTGTTGAAGCGGCAGAGGAAGTGGATGAAGCGGATGACACTGATGATCGTCTCACCATGGAAAGTGCTCATGCACTTTTAAAAAGCTTAGGCTGGTCAACCGAGAAAATCAATGAGAATGATCATATGGCAAGCTATCAATTGGCTGATCGTGAAGTAGACATTCTTTATAACGACGAAATTGCCAAAGATTACCCACAATTTGATAGCGCTTTTATGATTAGTACTGGCATTCTTTCCACCGCTTGTAAATTCATTTATCCTACCCACACGGAAGATATTCCAGATATACAGCTTAATTTTGAAGCAAAGGGTTTAGAAATCTTTGAACCAGAAGTCACTGCGGATCGCTTAAAGCAAGCGCTTGATGACGCGCTAAAATGGTCGGTAACAGACATTGACCTTTCTAAAAGACTTCGCTCTGATTATGGCGCTGCTCCTTGGGAAAAAAGCACCACGTCTAAAGCAAACGATGCACATTATGCTTTACTTCATCTTGGCGCTCTTGCTTTATTGGGTGATGCTGAAACCTTACAATCTTATCAGCAAAGCTTTACGGCAGGTGATCACCTAGGTTTTGACGAGAGCATCAACAAAACCCACCTTGAACGTGCATTAGCTTTAGCCAAAGAAGTAGCAAAGGTGAAGCAAGTGAGTTACGCTTTGATTGAACGGGTAGCAAAAGATTTTGATGATCAACAAGAGGTTACCAGCAAGGAGCAACCCCGCTCGTGGAAAGAGAAAATAGTCAATTTTATCGGAAAAAAAGACAAGAAATAGACCTAAAAAATATCGAAAAGATCTCAGAAATTTAGAAAATAAGGTGCGGTCCAAAGCCTTGATCACTAGTTGAAAAACTCAACAGTGGTGTGGCTCTGATCATGGTTTTGGTGCAAGATTTAAAGGAAATAACCTATTATTTCATAGATTATCAAAATCTCTTTTAATGGGCTTTTGTCTATTTTATCGGTTATGTCAGTTTATTTAACAGACGAATCTTATGATTTTAGTGAATGATTAAAATGTGCTTTATGAAAAGCATATGATCCTTTAAGCCTTTCAAAAGAAAGGGATTATAATCATAATAGATGCTATCAAGACCATTATGGTTATGAGTTTTGGAGGTTTAGGGGGTTTTGGAGGTGCTTTTTACGCTCCCCCCTTTACATATTTTTCAATAAAAAATAAAAGTCATTATATTTCAATAAGTTAATCTTTCAAATAAACAACCTATATTAAACGTAACACATAAATACAATTTTTAATATATATTTAAGAGGGTTTTGTAGGTGTTTTGGGGGGTTGAGAAACCTTCAAAACCTATAAGTAATATAAGAAAATGAATATATATAACTCTCTTTAAACAAAGCTTCTGATAACAATAAAGCTATCATTTTAGATTACGGTATAATCTTTTAAAGGCAATGTAAAAAAATCTAATTCTATTTAAGAGTGGATTTCTTAAAAATCTTAAAGCAATCTAAATAAGAGTATCTAAAAGTGCAAATGGTTTCTTTTTAGAATAACGCATGATAAATTATTCCTTTTAAGATTATAGGTAATCAACTCACAAGATGATACGTTTAAAGAATTTACAAAAGTCCATTAAAGAGATCTTGATAACGTAATTATTTCCTATCTTAGTTTATCTCATAACAGATGATAAAATAGACTGTTATTTAAACTAATACATAAGCGGATTTAATAAGATTGGCATGCCCATTATGTGAGCATGCTTTATAAGTTATTCAGTTTCTCTAATCTCTAGTTTTGGTAGGTTCTTAACGATTTTCATTGTCTCTAAACTTATGGTAATAACCCTCTGAAATAACTCTAGAGGGTAGGCAGGGTTGCCAACGGTTTCAACAGCATAGCGATTGGCATCATTGACAATACCACTCTTTTTATCAGTCTTAACGCATTGACGCCCCATAACCCATTCAAGAGCAGGCTTGCCATTGACGATATACTCATAAGCTTCAAGAGGGATATCTGTTATGGTAATATTGCTATTGTAAATAACAGTCGATTTATCCTTTTCCTTACTATTCTTAATTTTTGCGAATTTCATTTCAGTCACATAATAGAATTTTTCGAGATTAGAGATTTCTGTCTGTTTTGGATTACCCTTTTTAAAGATCACGGGATAAGGCTCTACATCTTCATAATTCACGTGCAAATGACCTAGTTCACGTCCTGCTGTTACAAATTTCCAAAAGTCATCAGCACTCTTTACACACGGGATACGAGGCAATTCTTTAGAGAGGTTATCAGCATAACGGGCACGATAATCTTCCGAATGAAGTATACCGTAAACATAATAGAATAGATCATCCTTAGTGATTTTTTCATTAGGATAAGCTGCTTTAAAATGTGCTAATCCTTCATCAGTTATGGCATCATGCCTCTGTAAACCAACAGTTTTGTTTTCCTCTATAGAGTCTGTAAATAAAAGGGTTTGTTTCTCACTTTTACTTTTTGAAACCGTAGCATCTTCATAGATATATCTTGGAAAGCATTGACTATTCTCCATCACTTGAAATTCAGGCACATTCTTAGTCATAATAACAGAAAAATCTTTCTTTGCTCCCGTACCTGTAATTTGTATTACTCTATTTTCAACCGCTTGCCCCATTGGAAATATACATGGAATTTGGGCAACCATTTCATTAAAGGCACGATTGTAATAGAGCCATTGTTGTGTAAAAGGACGATATAGGCTTTGAATAAGGCATGTATCTTCAAATTCAAAAATCTTTCCTTTAGTTAAATGTTTCTTAAGATTAATACTCCAACTAATTTTGCTTTCATCGGCATTAACAAAATTATCTACAGTTTTAGTACGTGTTTTACCGTTATCATGTGTATAAACACCATTAAAACGCTCCACTTCACTATTGTAGAAAGTAATCATATTACTCATATTCTTCGCGAGAGTTTCATTGCTTGCATTGTATGCCCAAGCATCACGATTGGTTTTTAGACCACAAGAATAAATCTCAAACAGTTTTTTACTATGAGGTTTCTTATCACCTAAAGCTAGGAATGTCTTGAAACTGTCATCACGTTGACCAAGCCAATCATTATGCTTATCCGGTATAATTATTTGCCAACCTTGTTTGCTCTGTGTAATACCATCAATGCTACCAAATTTTTTAATTGTCTTAAGCTTTTTTTCTCTTGTGAGATAATCTCCAATATCACGGAAATATATTTTCCCACGCTGTTGAGATTCTGGATTTTTTATGAGAATAGAGATAGCTATGGGAGCCCGTGATCCAGAACCAAAAATCTTACCACCTTCTTTTCGCGAAAGTTCTCCAGAGGTTCGTTGATTACCCCGTAAATGGAAAATATAAAGGCTGCTAAATTCCTTAACGAGGCATTTTCTTAAACCATTTAAAGAACATGCATTAATAAACCCTGCGTTTGTCACAAAACCAATAATACCACAATCTTTTATACGGTCACTAGCCCATCGAATTGCTCGTATATAGCTATCATAAAGTGCTTGCATATTGATTGATTCAGATTGAGCAGCATAAGTTTCACTGATACGATTATCTAATATGGGATAAGGGGTATTCTTCGCATTATCATTAGCACTTTTTTGACCAGTTGAATAAGGCGGGTTGCCGAAGATAACTTCGATAGTCAAATTTTTCTGATGTTCCAAATATTCACTGTTTTCTTTGAGTATACCTTCCATAAGATCTTGTTTTTCAATCATTCGAAACGTATCAGTCAAACCAATATGCTTGAAAGGGATATAATTTCCTTTCATAAGACCATGATAGGTTGCTTCGATATTAATGGCTGCTATGTAATAGGCTAGCAAGACAATCTCATTTGCGTGGATATCATAACGGTATTTATATTCCATATCCTCTGGTTTGATGAGATTGGATTGTAATAGCCGTGTGATAAAGGTCCCAGTACCCGTAAAAGGGTCAAGAATAGAAACACCACGTGATCCTAGACTTTTTCCAAATTCATGACGCAACACATCATCAACAGAATGAATGATAAAATCAACAACCTCAATGGGAGTATAAACAATGCCTAATTTTTCTACTGTACGCGGAAAAGCATAACGGAAAAATTCATTGTAAAGCTCTACAATTAAACTTTGTTGTGC
>NZ_JBHINJ010000147.1:0-514 GCF_042194855.1 Bartonella sp. CL70QHWL
TACTTCTTTTTAACTGTCATCTTATCCACTCCTCACTTACCCTTCTTCTTACTCTTCTTATTCTTATGAGGCGGCGCTTTTACTGCTTCATCACGCTGTTTAAGCTTTTGTGTTAGTCTTTGAATTTCCGCATCACGTGATTGCACATCTGCTTTTAGTGCCTGTATCTTTTCACTTTTCCGTTTAAAGTCTTCTCGGTACGCATCTATCTTTTGCTTAAGTTCTTCAATTTTCTCGTCGCGTTCTTTAATCTCTTGCTTCAATTCTTTAATTAGCTTGTCGCATTGTTCAAGATCCGCATCACATTGATCAATTGTCTGCTTGCTTTCCTTTAAATACCTAAACTCATTCTCTCTCATTTCTTTCTTAATATCTTGAACCTGCTCTTTAAGTGCTTTAACTTGGTTGCGATAATGCAATGCAATACGAAACATCACTCCGCTTAAGAGCAAAACTGAAACCACTGCTATCCATAAAATTTCATTCGAACTCATCTTTATCTCCTTTAATTTTT
>NZ_JBHINJ010000148.1:0-505 GCF_042194855.1 Bartonella sp. CL70QHWL
TCCAGCTGCCAAATCCATTGGGTTGGTTGAATCAACACTCGTCGTATCTGCACCATCAACAGAGAGATCCCAACTTGGAGTTATAGAGTCTTTTAGAGCTTTTAGCTGCGCAACATTCACGGCATCAGTGTCGTCCGCGCCACCTGCAACGCCAGAAAGAATTCTGGTCTTATTATCTTTATTGGTAATAGTGATTTTATCGCCATCTGTATCCTTACCAATGGTGATGTATTTCGTCTGCACATCTTGTTTAATAAAACTACTGGCTGCTACTTGTTCTTTTATTTCCTTCAGTTGTGCAAAATTCACCGCATCGGTGCTTTCAGTACCCGTTGCCACTCCAGTTATCTTTTTACCTCCAGCATCAACACCTCCGGTGGTTATTTTCGGACCATTGGCAATCACTAAGCCCGTTGCGTCTAAAGTACTGCTTCCTGCAGTTACTTTATTGACTGCGATTTCCTTAGCTAGATCAAATTTTATATTATTGTCATCTTTGCCTTTG
>NZ_JBHINJ010000149.1:0-504 GCF_042194855.1 Bartonella sp. CL70QHWL
AGGCGCAAAAATATGCGTTTCGCTTGGAACAACGCTTGTCGAAAAATCTTGCATCTCTTCATGGCGCAAGGCGGCAAGGCGTTTACGTTTAAAGCCATTGATATTGGCTTCTCCTTCTTGAATACTAAACACTTGGCAACCGTTATTGGCTCCCAATGCGCTCACACGGCAGCCACTCACGATATAATGTCCATGGGCACGGTCGTACGTCGCAATGGCTTGCATGGCAGGTTCAAGCAGTGATGGGGATTTTTGATCAATCAAAACGCCATCTTGTAAAATATAAACCGGAAAGAAAGTGCCATTCTGCGCATCCTCTTTTAGTGCCCAAACAAGCTGTGCTGTTTCGCGTGCGGCACCAGGCTCTCCTTCTGCCAATGTGCCAGGGACTTGCCCCAATAGCTCTGGATCATCCTCATGGGTTATCCATTTTTTTTGCAGCTTCACACCAATTTCCAAGCGTCCAATCATGGCAACATTGTTGAGTACAGCTTCAGAGACTGG
>NZ_JBHINJ010000027.1:0-10211 GCF_042194855.1 Bartonella sp. CL70QHWL
AGCAGGTACACAGTTGTTTTCAAAAGTGAATGCACGGGCTTTTGATACGGCTTTTATCGGATGGAATAATGATTCTGCGGATCCTCATACAATGGCTTCACGTCTTGTTTATAATCCAGATAATCGGCTTGAGGCAAAAAATACAGCCTATCCTAGTTGGCAGCATGGGTATTTTGATGCCAAAATGAATAAAAAAGTTGAAGAGGCGTTGTTTCAAAAAGATCCGCAAAAACGGGCACAAATATATGCTGATTTACAACGTGAACTTATGCAAAAAGGACCTTATGCGTTTATCTATCAGAAATATACTGTTATTGCGATGACGCCTGATGTCAAAAAGTGGGTTTGGAATAGTGCGCCACATATTTTTTATAGTAAAATTGAAAAATAAGAGTGTCTTCAATGCTGTTCAATAGATAAAGGGCATCGTCATGATATATTCGGCGTATTGTATAAACTTTCAAGTTTTGCAATGCGTCGAAGATCATAGGTAATGCGTGATATATTGTTGAATGTCTTTTCAAGACATTCGTTTAAAGATATTTTTCATTCTCATTAGAGGTGTATTTAAGTGGATGTTAAGATCGATATTTCAATTTCTCTGAATTAGAAAGTGGTCAATTTATTTGTTAAAAAACTGAGTATAACATAAAGAAACTAAGTGTAACAAATATCGCGGAATTTAGTGGTGCTAAAGGTGCAAAGGTTTTGCTGTGTTGAAGGAAAGTTTTGTTATGGGTGGGTACACAAGGGATATCAGTTTTTTATAGTGTTCATATTTTCTTTTGCTTTGAAAGATGATGAGATGTCATTTGGAGGGTGTTATTTTACGGGGAGTGATGAAAAAATTAAATTTTCTTTTGAAGAAGGAATAAAAGTCGTTGCACTTGGCAAACTGACAAATTTTCCTGTTTTATCAAATCGTCAAATTATTATGAAGGCTCTTTGTTATTAAGGTACTTGAGCCAAAAGGGGTAGTGCTTTGATGGTATAGAACACGCCGGAAGAAATACGAGACAAGCTTGCTTAACAAGATAGAAAAAATACAGGTTTTATAGTCTTCAATAGTAGGCGTTATGATATCGTGAATAAGCTCTGTTGTTGGTGAGCGTTCATTGTATATCAGAGTGTTTTCCTTTGTATGTTTTAGTTTGGCTTATAAGTGTAGACAGGAGGAGTCATTGACAAGAGGTGCTTGTTCGTGAAGGTTTTAAAGTTTGATCTTTAAGAGCCTATCGTTCGTCTAAACTTAATTATTAAGCACGTTTTGCTGCATGGGGAATTTATACAATAAACGTTAAAAGGAAAATTCTATGAACGTGAAAGGTTCTATGAACGTGAAAAGAAAAATATTGAAAAAGGGCAGTTCTTTTGTTTCTGCTGTTCTTGCAATGGGGATGTTTGTGCAACAAGTTTCAGCGAAAACACCTGCTGATACGCTTGTGATGGCTTGGAATCTTGATACAATAAGTACATTTGATCCCGCACAAATCAATGATCGTTATGGTAATGAAGTTCTTGTCAATGTTTGTGATAATTTAGTCGTTTCTGCTACAGATGATGCTGCTAAAATGGTTCCTTCGTTAGCAAAGAGTTGGGATGTTTCAAGTGATGATCAGAGTACTGTGATTACTTTTCATTTGCGTGATGGTTTGAAGTTCAACGATGGTCGTCCTGCGAATGCCAATGATCTGATTTGGAGCATGAAGCGGGTTGTTCAATTGAAGATGGCTACTGCGGCGACATTTAATGAATATGGGATTACAGAACAAAACGTTGATGAGGCTTTTCAAGCACCGGATGACAAAACGGTGGTGATGAAATTTGATAAACCTTATCCAGCAGAGCTTATTCTTAGCCATTTTGCCACTAGTCGTACTCTTGCTTTGCTTGATCGTGAGACACTCATGAAACACGAAAAAAATGGTGATATGGGAAACCGGTATTTGGCAAGTCATTCTGCTTGTGTTGGTCCTTATCAGCTAGAGAGTTGGCGTCCTGGAGAAGGGATTTTGTTGCGTGCAAGCTCCAATTATTGGGGGGAGGAGCCTAAATTGAAGAAGATTTTAATTCGCCATGTTGCGGAACCTGGAACACAACGTTTATTGTTGCAAAAACACGATATCGATGTTGCACGTAATCTGATGCCAGAGGATTTGGCAGATCTCCAAGCAACAACGGATATTAAAGTTGAAAGAGTGTTAGAGCCATCCGTGATCATATGGGGGTTCAATGTGACAAATCCAATTTTTGCCAATGAAAAAGTACGTTTAGCGATGCGCTATCTTATTGACTATGAAGGACTCGGTAAGACTCTTCTCAAAGATGTTGGTATTCCACGTGCAAGTTTTATTCCTCTTGGTAATCTTGGGGCTTTGGATGAAAAAGAAGGGCAACCCTTTAAACTTGATCTCCCAAAAGCAAAGCAACTTTTAACAGAGGCAGGTTATCCGGATGGTTTTGAGGCCAGTATTTTTGCTGGTGCCTCTCCTTATCCTTTTGCTTTGCCTATTGCTCAGTCTCTCCAAGACAATGCAAAAAAGGTGGGGGTGCGTTTTAAAATTGAACGTTTCGTAGGCACGCAGTTATTTTCAAAACTATCTGCACGTACTTTTGATACGATTTTTTTCGGATGGAATAATGATTCTGCGGATCCCCATACAATGGCTTCACGTCTTATTTACAATCCTGATAATCGGTTTGAGGCTAAAAATACAGGCTATGCGAGTTGGTGCCATGGGTATTTGGATGAAACTATGAATCAAAAGGTTCAAGATGCGTTGTTTCAAAAAGATCCAAAAAAACGGGCGCAAATGTATGCTGATTTGCAACGTGAATTTATGCAGAAAGGACCTTATGCTTTTATCTATCAGACGTATCACACGATAGCGATGACACCTGATGTTAAAAAATGGGTTTGGAATAGTGCACCACGTATTTTTTATAGTGCAATTGAAAAATAAGAAGGATCAGGTTTATAAAATATAAAAAACATGATCATGATATATTTGATGTATTGCAAAGCTCTTTAACACTTTGCAATACGTTGAATTTTATCGGGAATGGATTTCTATGTTGTGTAGAGAATTTTATTTCAAAACATTCTATTGGGAAGAAAGGTTATTTATCTCGATAAATTCTACGTGTATAGATATTAATATTTTATATTTCAATTTATGTGTATAAAAAAGTAATAAATTTGTTTGTTGCAAAAGACAGGTGTAACGAATAAAGCAAAATTTAGTGTTTCTGAAAAAATGGGGGACTTTAAAATGTTTTAGTGAAAAAACTATTTTATGCAGATACGTGGGGAAACATCACGCTACTCTTCTTATACCTCAGTACACTCCTTATGACTTAAAATATGATAATCTATAGGTTCGAAGCTGTTATTTGATACGGAGTTATAATAAAGTTCGAATTTTCTTCTGAAAAAGGGTGAAAGTGGTTACTAAAAAATTTATTCAGAATCATCAAAATATTAAATTGTCTTGAGGTTTTTGAAGCAATTAGAGTAGCGCTTTGATGATACTTTTTAGAAAATAGCAAGAAGAAACTTGAAGAAGAAATCTTTTTGATGAAGCAAAGAAGAATTTTGGCCTGATATGCTCTGAATTGTAAGTGCCGTGATGTCGCGTGCTATCGTGCGTGATAGCTTTATTTTAATCAGATCGTTTTGCGTTGCATATGTTCATTTGTCCTATACGTGTTCGGGGGATGTGCTTTTGAAAAGTGGTTGCTGCTCTTGGAAGTTTTGATGTTTTACCTCTAGGAGGCGTGTTTTCTAAGCATGATCTTATCATTTTTGCATGTTGTCACATGGGGAAGTTATACAATAACCTTAAACCTTAAAAGGAAAATTCTATGAACGTGAAAAGAAAAATATTGAAAAAGGGCAGTTCTTTTGTTTCTGCTGTTCTTGCAATGGGGATGTTTGTGCAACAAGTTTCAGCGAAAACACCTGCTGATACGCTTGTGATGGCTTGGAATCTTGATACAATAAGTACATTTGATCCCGCACAAATCAATGATCGTTATGGTAATGAAGTTCTTGTCAATGTTTGTGATAATTTAGTCGTTTCTGCTACAGATGATGCTGCTAAAATGGTTCCTTCGTTAGCAAAGAGTTGGGATGTTTCAAGTGATGATCAGAGTACTGTGATTACTTTTCATTTGCGTGATGGTTTGAAGTTCAACGATGGTCGTCCTGCGAATGCCAATGATCTGATTTGGAGCATGAAGCGGGTTGTTCAATTGAAGATGGCTACTGCGGCGACATTTAATGAATATGGGATTACAGAACAAAACGTTGATGAGGCTTTTCAAGCACCGGATGACAAAACGGTGGTGATGAAATTTGATAAACCTTATCCAGCAGAGCTTATTCTTAGCCATTTTGCCACTAGTCGTACTCTTGCTTTGCTTGATCGTGAGACACTCATGAAACACGAAAAAAATGGTGATATGGGAAACCGGTATTTGGCAAGTCATTCTGCTTGTGTTGGTCCTTATCAGCTAGAGAGTTGGCGTCCTGGAGAAGGGATTTTGTTGCGTGCAAGCTCCAATTATTGGGGGGAGGAGCCTAAATTGAAGAAGATTTTAATTCGCCATGTTGCGGAACCTGGAACACAACGTTTATTGTTGCAAAAACACGATATCGATGTTGCACGTAATCTGATGCCAGAGGATTTGGCAGATCTCCAAGCAACAACGGATATTAAAGTTGAAAGAGTGTTAGAGCCATCCGTGATCATATGGGGGTTCAATGTGACAAATCCAATTTTTGCCAATGAAAAAGTACGTTTAGCGATGCGCTATCTTATTGACTATGAAGGACTCGGTAAGACTCTTCTCAAAGATGTTGGTATTCCACGTGCAAGTTTTATTCCTCTTGGTAATCTTGGGGCTTTGGATGAAAAAGAAGGGCAACCCTTTAAACTTGATCTCCCAAAAGCAAAGCAACTTTTAACAGAGGCAGGTTATCCGGATGGTTTTGAGGCCAGTATTTTTGCTGGTGCCTCTCCTTATCCTTTTGCTTTGCCTATTGCTCAGTCTCTCCAAGACAATGCAAAAAAGGTGGGGGTGCGTTTTAAAATTGAACGTTTCGTAGGCACGCAGTTATTTTCAAAACTATCTGCACGTACTTTTGATACGATTTTTTTCGGATGGAATAATGATTCTGCGGATCCCCATACAATGGCTTCACGTCTTATTTACAATCCTGATAATCGGTTTGAGGCTAAAAATACAGGCTATGCGAGTTGGTGCCATGGGTATTTGGATGAAACTATGAATCAAAAGGTTCAAGATGCGTTGTTTCAAAAAGATCCAAAAAAACGGGCGCAAATGTATGCTGATTTGCAACGTGAATTTATGCAGAAAGGACCTTATGCTTTTATCTATCAGACGTATCACACGATAGCGATGACACCTGATGTTAAAAAATGGGTTTGGAATAGTGCACCACGTATTTTTTATAGTGCAATTGAAAAATAAGAAGGATCAGGTTTATAAAATATAAAAAACATGATCATGATATATTTGATGTATTGCAAAGCTCTTTAACACTTTGCAATACGTTGAATTTTATCTGGAATGGATTTCTATGTTGTGTAGAGAATTTTATTTCAGGAATTCTTATAAAAGATGTGTTTGTGTGAATGTTAAGATTGAATATTTAAACTTCTATTGATACAATTTTCGAATGAAATAATGACTCTAGATATCCCCATAAAACGGCTTCAAGTTTTTTTACAACCCTGATAATCGATTTGAAATTAAAAATATAAACTACTCTAGCCGGTGTTATGGGTATTTTGATGAAGCTATAAATCAAAAGTTTAAAGATGTGTTGTTTCAAAAAGATTCACAGAAACGGGCGTAAAGAATTGAAAAATGGTAAGTTTGTTTAGTGAAAAAACAGGTGTAACAAATGTGGCAGAATTCACTGTTTCCGAAATAGCAGGGGCCCTAAAGCGTGTTGTTGAAGAAAAGTTTGGTTATGTACGGGTACGTGGGGAGATATCAGGTTACCGTGGTACTCATGCTTCGGGACATGCTTATTTTGCTTTAAAAGATGATAAGGCACGGTTGGAAGCTGTTATTTGGCGTGGAATGATGGAAAAGCTCAAATTTCCTCCTGAAGAAGGGATGGAAGTGATTGCTGTTGGTAAACTTACGACGTATCCAGGATCATCGAAATATCAAATTGTCATTGAGGCTCTTGAACCAACAGGGATTGGTGCTTTGATGACACTCCTTGAAAATCGTAAGAAAAAGTTTTTAGAAGAAGGCTTGTTTGATGAAGCTAAGAAAAAAACTTTGCCTTATATGCCTCGAACTATAGGCGTTGTAACATCACCAACAGGTGCTGTTATTCGTGATATTATTCACCGTATATCCGATCGTTTTCCGTTGCATATTTTGGTTTGGCCTGTACGTGTTCAGGGGGAAACAAGTGGGAAAGAAGTGGCTGTTGCTGTTGAAGGTTTTAATGCGTTGCCTTTAGGAGGAGTTATTCCTAAGCCTGATCTTATTATTGTTGCACGGGGAGGGGGAAGTTTAGAAGATTTGTGGGGGTTTAATGACGAAGCTGTTGTTCGTGCTGTTTATGAATCTTCTCTTCCTGTTATTTCTGCTGTTGGGCATGAAACGGACTGGACCTTGATTGATTATGTGGCTGATTGGCGTGCTCCAACTCCCACCGCCGCAGCAGAACGGGCTGTTCCTGTTAAGCTTGATCTTGAGGTGCTGGTGGCATCGCTTGCTGCACGTTTGCGCAAGGGACTAGCGCGTTATTTGGATTTTTATCGACAAAAATTGCGAGCTACTCTACGAGCTCTTCCGACTGCCGATCAACTTTTTGCTCTACCACGGCGTGGTTTGGATGAAACTTCAAGTCGATTGCAGCGTGCTCTTTGTGTGAGCTACGATAAAAAACGTTTTTCTTTTCATGCACTTGGTGTGCGTCTTTCACCGCGTTTGTTAAATAGTGAAAAAGCACAACGCAATACAAAGGAATATACGGCACGTCTTCAGCGTGCTTTTGTGCGTAGTGTGGAAAAACAACGTGCTGGGTTAGAGGTAGTATCTAGGCTTTTAAAAAGCACTTCATATCAGAATATTTTGGAGCGCGGTTTTGTTTTGGCTTTGGGGAAAGAGAATAAGCCCATTAAACGCTTGGCTCAGTTTCCTGAAACGGGGCACATAAATTTACGTTTTTTTGATGGAGATATCAGTGTTGCAACACAAGAGCCTATTTCCGCTAAACGTTCAAAACACAAGCAAATAAAGTCGCCTAGCGATGATCAAGGAATGCTCTTTTAATACGGGGGTTAATGCCATGCTTGCGGAAGGTCTTCTTAAGGGAGTGGATGGAAAAGTTCGTTGCGCATGGGCTGGAACGGATCCACTTTATTGTGCTTATCATGATACCGAATGGGGAAAGCCTATTTTTGAGGATATTCGTTTGTTTGAGAAAATTTGTCTTGAAGGTTTCCAAGCGGGACTTTCTTGGTTTACAATTTTAAAAAAACGCTTTTTTTTTCGCATTGCATTTGATCACTTTGACTTTGAAAAGATTGCTCATTATGATGAGCTAAAGGTGCAAATGTTAATGCAGAATAAAGACATTGTTCGCCATCAAGGAAAAATTCAATCAGTGCTTAATAACGCATTGAGAGCACAAGAAATTATAACAGAGTGGGGAAGTTTGTCCCACTATTTTTGGTCTTTTCAGCCACCACCATCAGAGCGTTATGAAAAAATAGATTTTCAAACACTGTTGGCTAACCCTATGACACCTGCTTCTCTTCGTCTTTCTCAAGACTTGAAGAAACGTGGCTGGACATTCGTTGGTCCCACAATTTGTTATGCTTTTATGCAGTCCGTAGGGATTGTTAATGATCATCTTGAAGGATGTTTTTGTCGATAAATTGGCAAACTGTCTTTTGTAAGAGTAATGATCAATAGGATAATAATTGAATTATTTAATAAATGTATAGATTATACAATTTCACTGTATAAGATAATTGAAATATACAAACTATACAATATTAATGATTTTCTACTGTTGTTGGCACTAAAAACGATAAAGGTATAATTTTGAGGATGAAAAAACAGACGCCAAAAGGAGTGATACCTTAACTGTTATGTATCTGAAGTGAGATAATGGTAATATCTTGTATGTTTTAAAGAAACATTTAGTACACCAAAACCCATTTCGCGGTGGCGCCTGTGAATGGTACAACGGTAAATCCATTGAGCACCTCCATCTTTACGCTTATGAAGGAGCAAATCAGCACCATCATACACTTTACTAGCTCTCAATGTTGTGCAACAGTCTTTGGCATTTGTAATGGTTGAGAAGAGTTTTTTTTATTTCTGTTAATGACATGACCGTTATAATTAATGAATATTTTATTCATGCTTATTGACGAATGCAAAGTGGTTTTTAGATGGGGTGCTGTTGTTGCATTGTTTTTCTTTGCTTGTATGACTGTCGGTTTATTTATATGTAGGTCGATTGCTCAATGCTTACCTAGGTAATAAAAATAAAATACAGCGATGAAAAATTGAAGTTAAATGACTCAAGCTGCTTGTGTTGGGTTTTATTATCTGATAGCTTTCCTCTATTAGTAGAGTGATCTTGCCGCGTGTGCGCTCCAATTTTTTGGAAGATGATTAAGCTCATGCAGGCTTGTATCCACTACATTGCTTCGTTGAATCTCTGTATGTTTCCGCTGGAAACGAGAGTTCTGTTGCTGTATGTTGTTTTATGCTCTATTTTTATAGTGGCAAAGCGATGATGCACACTAAAGTTTAGAAGGGTTTATATTCGTTATGTCTTTAGGGGGGAAGCGTCTAATGAATTTTGTTTTTATCAATGGGGGAATGCATTTTAGTGTGTATTCTTTTATTGTAAGCTTTATTTCTCAAAAGATAAAGCGTGGAAGGAATGATTCTTCTCATTTTTCTTTTATCTTTGTTAACGCGTTTGGTTTTGTTGGTAAAAACGTAAAACTTTTGACACTTATTTTTCAAAAAATTAAGCAGCTTTTTGTGGGGGGTAGCGTTTTAGAAAAGATATTTTCTTATGTCTTTCTGCTGTTCCAGTGCCGTTTTTGTCATGTAGTAAAGATGCGCCGCATTTTGAAACTGAGTGTTTGAGGGGGATGACTATTTTTAAAGTTTGCATATTTTATTTTAAATATCGCCTAAAGGAATAGAATAATGAATTCATAAATTTTTGCGTAATGATTTTTTAAAGCTCACTATTTTTTGGGGCGATAAGGCTTATTGATGATTAATAGGGAACTGATATAGTGCATTATCATATGCAAAGAAAGGTTATGAAAAGAATGTAATACTAGTTAGCAAAACATATATTGTATGTTCGCTATGGTTTATTGAGACGTAAGTCAATGAATTTATCAAGTAGATGACTCTGTGTAGGTGATTAAAAATATAAGCGATTAGAACGTATTTATTCAATGTTATAATTATAAATTTGCTATATTATTTCAGCGTCATTAATTGATAAAAAATAAATAAAGGGAAAAGTTTATGAACTTGAAGAAAACAATATTGAAAAGTAGCAGCTCTCTTGTTGCTGCTCTTATGGCTTTGGGGGTAGTTGGACAACAGGTTTCAGCAAAAACACCGGCTAATACCCTTGTGATGGCTTGGAATCTTGATGCAATCAGTACGTTTGATCCCGCCCAAAGCAATGATGTTTATGCAAGTGAAATTATTTACAATATTTGTGATAACTTGGTGAGTACTGCGACAGATGATCCTGCTAAAATAGTTCCTGCTTTAGCAACGCATTGGGATGTTTCAGGTGATGATCACAGTACGGTGATTACTTTTCATTTGCGTGATGGTTTGAAGTTTAATGATGGCAGATCAGCCAATGCCAATGATCTTGTTTGGGGTATGAAGCGGATTGTCAAATTGAAGATGGGTAATGCGGCAATTTTTAATGAATATGGAATTACAGAACAAAATGTTGATGATGCTTTGCAAGCTCCCGATAAGAAAACAGTTGTGATGAAATTTGATAAGCCTTATCCAGCAGAGCTTATTCTTAATAATATTGTTGCGAGTCGTGCAACAGCTTTGCTTGATCGTAAGACGATTATGAAACACGAAAAAGATGGTGATTTGGGAAATCAGTATTTGAAGAGTCATGCTGCTTGTGTTGGTCCTTA
>NZ_JBHINJ010000150.1:0-503 GCF_042194855.1 Bartonella sp. CL70QHWL
GTGACGGGTTTATCGCCCGAATTCATTGGCACAAGAGAAGTGACACAAGCGGGTATTTTGGAGGCACAACGACGCCAATCCAGTTTAAATCTGCTTGCTTGTCTGTTTGATGGTTTACGTTTGTACCGCAAGCGGCAAGGTAAGATTATTTTGCATCTTATCCAGAATTACTTGTCCGATGGTCGTTTGGTACGGATATCTGGTGAGGAGAATGCGCAATATATTCCATTGACGCGTGAAGAAGTAACGAGTGTCGAGTATGACATTGTTGTTGATGATGCGCCAACCAGCCCGAATGAGAAAGAGCGCACCTTCGGTATTATCACACAACTGCTCCCATTGCTTCAAAATGCCATTACGCCGGATATTATGCTTGATCTACTTCGTTATTCTCCATTGCCGGCGTCATTACTCAATCGTGTCAGTGAGAAGTTCCAACAGCAACAAATGGCACAACAACAGCAGATGGACCCCGAGCAGGAAATGAAGTTGCAGGAAAAGCA
>NZ_JBHINJ010000028.1:0-9666 GCF_042194855.1 Bartonella sp. CL70QHWL
TCCACGCCATGTGCCGCTACCAAATGAGACACTCAAAGATCCTGGCTCGTCGAAGTAACGTAGGTTGGATACTGCTAGACCAACGGCGGCTGCTTGCCTTGCCTCTTTCCGTACGCTCTTAATATCATAACTTAAAATATTAAACTTCATATCTGTATATCGGTCAGACCGATCAACAGCATCATCAATGGCATTAATAACAATATTATCCACCCGACTATCCGTATATTTTTTTGCATCATCGAGAACAATTTTCATCTGTTGCTGAGTGTAATCATGCAGTTGACCACCATTCACAGCTTCTTTCGAGTCCTTCTCAATACGGCCATCCGCAACATTATCAATTAAAACAGGTTCACTGGAATCTCCACCCTCTAAAGTGATCCTATTGGTTTTGTTTCCTTCTCCATCTTTATCATAGTTAACTGCGCCATCAGAAAGATTATTAACCGTGTTCTCAATATTATCAACTCTGTCTTCAATATTGAAAACCGTTTCACCAATATTCGTAACCGTAGTGGAAATATTGTCGACTCTGTTTTCAATATGCTTAATATCTTTTTCAACGCCAGTGATACGTTCGTTGGTCTCCCAAAGCTGTCCGCCATTGACTGCATCTTTTGACCCTTCTACAATTTTACCATCTGCTACATTGATAATCTTACTTGGTTGACCATCATGGCTAGCGTCATAAGCTTTTTTCTGCTCATTCCAATTTAAACCATTAGACGAGACATTGTTTTCAACATTTTGAATGCGGTCGTTTATCTTAGACATACTCTCACTCACGCCGTCAAAAGCACTGGCAACGTTATGATAATTCTTCTTTTCACCAGAGCTACCGTCAGCCTTGAATTGTGCTATCTTGAAAGTAGGAGCAGTCCATTCTCCATTATTATAGCCAGCGCCACCACCAAAATACGCAGCCAATTGGTTGCTCATAAGATAAAGTTGCGAACCATTTATAGCATCGGTTGAATTAGCAGAAATATCTCCATTGGCAAGAAACTTAATTTTGCTATTGGTTCTTCCCTCTCCATGCTGTGCTACAAATGCCTGCTCATCACTGTTCCACAACAAGGCGTCCCCTTTAACTTCTTGAGTAATATTCGTGATTTTTTCATTGACATCGTTTACCACATTCGTCAGATGCGTATTCACACTCTTCACATTTGCATCAAGACCTGTCAAAGCTGAGCCAACGTCATGATAATTGGCTTTTGCCACCTGACCATCTTCAACAATAACAGATAAACTATATTTTGGTCCTTTAAAGGCACCATTTTCGAATGAAGCATCACCACCAAAATAATTTGCTATATCTCCAGATATTTTATTAATTTGGTTCCCATTGATTGCATCATGCGATCCTTGCGCAATTATGCCATCTTTAACATTATGGAGAGCAACAGGGTCTTGGTTATCTACCCCACCTAAAGTTACGCTACCATAATTAATGGCACCATTTTCTTTATCGTAGAGAACTGCAGCAGCTCTTGTGAGATTAATATCATTAGAAATCATCTCTATACTTTTATCAAGCTGGGCTTTGTTAACAGCTTCATCACTCCACTCTGCAGCTTTTACACCGGAAATTGTACGAGCATCACCAGATTCGTTTGCAACATTGATTTCTATACCACCTGTTGACTCACCAATGGTGATAGCACCTTCATTCTCTTCCTGCTTAACGAGGCTATTTTTTGTCGCATTCGTAATCTGATTTTGAATATTCGTGATAGAAGCATCAACAGCATTAAAAGTAGATTCAAAACCATTGTGTGGCTTACCCTGAATAGTGTAAGTGGGAGCCTTACCGTTAGATACATCTGCACCACCACCAAAATATTGAGATGTATTTTGAGAAATTTTTTCTAGATTATTCGTAACAGTGGTAACATTCTGATTAGTAACAAAAAGTTGTGAACCATTTACCGCATCGGTTGAATTAGCAGAAATGTCTCCATTGGCAAGAAACTTAATTTTGCTATTGGTTCTTCCCTCTCCATGCTGTGCTACAAATGCCTGCTCATCACCGTTCCACAACAAGGCGTCCCCTTTAACTTCTTGAGTAATATTCGTGATTTTTTCATTAACATCGTTTACCACATTCGTCAGATGCGTATTCACACTCTTCACATTTGCATCAAGACCTGTCAAAGCTGACCCAACGTCATAATAGTTGGCTTTTGCCATCTGACCATCTGTATCAATAACAGATAAACTATATTTTGGTCCTTTAAAGGTACCATTCTTGAATGACGCACCACCACCAAAATAATTTGCTATATCTCCAGATATTTTATTAATTTGGTTCCCATTGATTGCATCATGCGATCCTTGCGCAATTATGCCATCTTTAACATTATGAAGAGCAACAGGGTCTTGGTTATCTACCCCACCTAAAGTTACGCTACCATAATTAATGGCACCGTTTTCTTTATCGTAGAGAACTGCAGCAGCACTTGTGAGATTAATATCATTAGAAATCATCTCTATACTTTTATCAAGCTGGGCTTTGTTAACAGCTTCATTAGCATTTACAGCTGCCTTCACACCAGAAATCGTCCTATCGTTGCCTGCATTATTTGCAACATTGATTTCTATACCACCTGTTGCCTTACCTATGGTGATAGTACCTTCATTTTCTTCTTGTTTAACGAGGCTGTTTTTTGTCGCATTCGTAATCTGATTTTGAATATTCGTGATAGAAGCATCAACAGCATTAAAAGTAGATTCAAAACCATTGTGTGGCTTACCCTGAATAGTGTAAGTGGGAGCCTTACCGTTAGATACATCTGCACCACCACCAAAATATTGAGATGTATTTTGAGAAATTTTTTCTAGATTATTCGTAACAGTGGTAACATTCTGATTAGTAACAAAAAGTTGTGAACCATTTACCGCATCGGTTGAATTAGCAGAAATGTCTCCATTGGCAAGAAATTTAATTTTGCTATTTTCTTTGTCTGCTCCATGCTGTGCTACAAATGCCTGCTCATTATTACTCCACAACAGAGAATCTTTAGAGACACCATCAATTTTCTGAGTAAACTCATTGGCTACATGTGTTAAGCGGCTATTCACATTGTTGATATTGTCATCAAGCCCTGTCAAAGCATCACCAACATTATTATGGTCCTTAGTTATTGCTACACCATCTTCAGAAATTTGCGATAAATGATAGTGCGGACCAAACAAAATACCTTCGCTAAATTCCGCATCACCACCAAAAATGACTGCTACATCTCGGGATATTTTTTCAATCTGGCTACCATTAATTGCATCATGCGATCCTTGCGCAATCATGCCATCTTTAACATTATGGAGAGCAACCGGTGCCGTAGTCTTATCACCACCTAAAGACACACTATTATAATTAACGGCTCCATCTGCTTTTTTATCGTAGAGAACTGCAAAAGCACCCACTTTCTGAATATTGAACACCTCTTCACCAAGATCAGTAACCGTAGCTGATATGTTAGTAACCTTATCGTTAATATGGACAATATCCTTTTCAGCACCTGCAACACGATCATTCGTCTTCCAAAGCTGACTACCATTGATTGCATCATGCGAATTTTCAATAATTTTCCCATCTTTAACATTACGGAGAGCAACCGGTGCTGTAGTCTTATCACCACCTAAAGACACACTATTATAATTAACGGCTCCATCTGCTTTTTTATCGTAGAGAACTGCAAAAGCACTTCCCTCTTCAATGTTATTAATACTGTTACTAATATCTGCTATACGCCCATCCAGTTGTTCTTTATTAACAGCGTCATTAGCATTTACAGCTGCCTTCACACCGGAAATTATCCTATTTTCACCAGATTTGTTTGCAACATTGATTTCAGTGCCACCTGTTGACTCACCAATGGTGATAGCACTTTCATTTTCCTCCTGCTTAACGAGGCTGTTTTTTGCCACATTCGCAATCTGATTTTGTATATTCGTGATAGAAGTATCAACAGCATTAAAAGTAGATTCAAAACCATTATGTGGTTTGCCCTGAATAGTGTAACTGGGCGCCTTACCGTTAAATACATCCGCTCCACCACCAAAATATTGTGATATATTATGAGTTACACCTTCAACTGTATTCTCAATCTTCCCTAACTGCGCAAAATTCACTGCATCCTCAGGTTCTTCCCCAGCTGCCACTCCTGTAATCTGCTTATTGCCAGCATTAATACCATCCACAGTTATACCAGCCCCATTAGCAAACAGAATGCCATCATCACTTATAGAGCTTCTTCCAGCGGTAACTCGTTCCACTGTAATATTCTTAGCTAGATCAAATTTTACATTATTGTCTTCCTCACCTTTTATAATCGTAAGGTTGCCACTTGCCGCTGACAAATCTACAGTATCTTTTATACCAACGGCTTTAGCATTTTCACCCCCAACGGATAGGTTCCAACCTTGATCTACGTATTTTTGTAATGATTTTAACTGCGCAACATTCACAGCATCAGTATTATAAGTACCAGCTGCCACCCCCTCAAGCTGGCGCGCCATCTTCTCTTTATCATTACCAATAGTCGCTATACCTGCATTACCTACCCATACATGACTATCATCACCTGATAAACCTTTAGTGAAAGGATCATAACCGGCCATGCCAAAACCTGAGACAGTCCCAGAACCGTCCCCAAGAATAACCTTTCCATACGCCCGCGTTTCAGGCCCAGACCCTATAGCAACAGTTTCATCACCATCAGCCCTCACTCGTAAAGAATAAGCATTTACGAATGCATCTCTATTATCATCTTGGTTATTATATCCGGCATCTATCGCGATATTACCTAGTCCTAAAGCGTGCGCTGTAGAGTCTATAGCTACACTTTTCCCCTTTTCCGTATATTCCTCTGGATCTAAAATAACAGCGCCACCCACTGTAAAGATATTTTGCGCATCTTTCCATACAGACCTTCCGTCGACTGTTAAAACATTTATGGTAGAATTATCCCCCCCCATACCACTTGTATAATCATTATAAGCAGAAAGAGTACTTTGCGGATAAACCACGGCAGCATTCTTCACATTTTCAAGAGATGCTTTTGTTAAATCGAGATTTGCTGAAAAAACAGGAGAAGCATTCGATAAAAACAATGCCACCGCAGTTCCTAACGAAGCTACTTTAAACAATGATGATCGATGATGTGAACGAGAAAAACTCAAATCACGTAGATTTTGTGTAGTATATAATTTTTTCATAATACCCCCTTCATAATAATAGATTAAAAACACAAAAAAGGTATGCTCTAGAACTCTAAAGCTTTCTTATTTCCTTTGCGTGTTCCTGCTTTTACAGCGTGTTTTAGGTCATAAATAAAATTAAGACATAAGCTGTTGTTTCTACAGCGTCTTTAGAAGGGTAATTAGGGGAAGGTTCGTGAAAATCAATTTGAGGAAGGTAAAAAAATACTTAATATTAGAATATATTTCATTTTTCTATCATAGGTTGTGTGTTGTTTTTAGCTTTGATCTCTTTGAAAGAGGTATAATTTTTGTTGTGCCTATTGATCATCCGCTAGGCATCAGTTTATTTTTCGTGAATAAGATTTTTTTATTTCATTAGAGGATTTATGAAAGCTTTTTACTAAAATGCCCCATCTATATCCTTACTAATGGTAATGTGTCTCGTTGCTGTATCCTGTTTTACAAAAATACTCACTGCTACTTGTTCTTTTATTTCCTTCAGTTGTGAAAAATTCATTGCACTATCTAGCACCCATATCTTTAGCTGCCTCATCAGAAATAGACAGTTTCCAACCTTTTTTCTTACGACTTCTTCTAAATCTTGCAACTGTCTAAGGTTCACTGCATCGGCAGATTTTCTATCAGCTGCTACGCCAGCTGCTACGCCTATAATTTGTCGCGTTATGTTCTTACTAGGAACACCAATACTTACTGCAACTTTCGTACTTTTCCATTGAGATTAGATGTTTTTAACCGGTCCTTGCAGAACAGACGTATCTCCAAAAACGCCAGCAGCTCTACCAGACACAGAGTTGTTCCCGATAGCTCTCCCATCAACCATCACTTTCTTTAGAATAGGAACCTAAAGCGATACTTCCACCCCCTTTTGCTTTTGAATAGAAGCCCATAGAAATAGCTTCTTGAGCAAATGCATATGCACGGAGTGACCAAGAGCAATCGAACCATATTCTAAAGCTTTAGAAACAGCTCCTACTACTGTTGCATAATCACTCTTCGAAAGAGTATAATCATTTTCCCCGTGTTCGCTCTTCTTATTATATTCACCACCTACTGCGACACTGCTTTTCTCTAAAGCATGAGTCATATTGCCTACAGCAACGCTCCATTCTTTTTCCGTTTGCGCTCCACTACCCTAAAGCAATACTTGTGTTTGGAGTACATTGCATATCCTGTAGATCGTTGCATTATAAAGCATACGTTTAAAACTATACGAAAATAAAAGCTAAAACTGTCTTCTTTTAATAAAGGGTATATTCGTATTTACATTGCTTGAAGCATTTTAATAAATCAAAATAATAGCAATCAATTTTTTGAATCTTTACCACTAAGCTCTTTTATTCTCAACAAAAGTTGTAATAAGCTTTTTATATTCGGATTTTATATAATTACGGGAGTTTTATACATTTAGAATAGCTTTAGAGAGTTCTGGAAGAAAGTAAAAAATTTGCCCTTTTCTTAAATAAGAAAAAGGCAAATCAATTTTATGGATTTAGTCGTTTATTAGTTGAGTATCACATTAACCCCTGTACTTATACCCCAGTGACCTCCAGAAGTGGTAATTGACAAGTTGGAACCAATATCACCGTTCTCTGAAGTATAACCTGCACCAAAAGCAAAAGCAGATTGACTACGCCATAAACCACTACCAAATGCGATTGTTAATTTTCCAGGAATATCACTATAGCGTAAACCAGCTACCGCTAAACCAACAGCTGCTGCTTGTCTTGCCTCTTTTCGAACATCCTCAACAGCATAACTTAATGTCGAAAACTTCATATCCGTATACGAATTAGCCCCACTAACTCCATCTTTTACAAGATGAGAAATTTGCTCATCCGTATACTTATTGGCACTTTCAAGCACAAAATCCATCTTATCTTTTAATTGACCGCCATTAACCGCTTCTTTCGAATCCTTTTCTATCTTTCCATCGGCTACATTGGCTATTAATACTGGAGAACTTTCATCTCCACCAACTAAGCTAACTTTATTGGTCTTTTTTCCCGTTTCTTTATCTTTATCGTATTGTACAGATCCCTCCGTAACTCTATTTTCAATATCCTTGACCTGATCTGTAATCATCTGCTGAGTTTCCCAAAGCTGTCCTCCATTCACTGCTTCTTTTGAATCTCTGTCTACCTTACCATTCGCTACATTGATAATCTTACTTGGACTCTTAACACCCTGAGAATCCACATGAGATGCATCATAACTTCCTTTTTCTTCATTCCAATTCAGACTATTCAAAGAGGTACCCTTTTCAACTTCTTTTATACGATCGTTGATAGTGCTCATGCTGTCATTAACAACATCAAATGCTTCAGAGACATTATTACGCTCCTCTTTATCACCTTTCGTACCATCCTTATTAAAGACCTGAACAGCGAATTTTGGTCCTTGCCAGTTTCCTTCCTTATCATAACCAGCTCCTCCACCAAAATATGAGGCAAATGTCTGTTGAAGTGTATAAATCTGACCACCATTAATCGCATCCGTCGAATCTTCTGATATCTTTCCTTTCGCAAGGAACGTGATCTTGCTGTTTTCCTTGTTACCTTCTTTCTCATGCTGTGCTACAAACGCACCTGCATCATCACTCCACAACAACGCATTTTGCTCAATGTTGTCTGAAATCTCATTATGAAGATTCTTGAAAACCTTATTTACACCGGCAAACGCGGCTGCAATGCTATCATAATTCTCCTCTTCAAAGCTTCCATCTTCTTGGAAAGTCATTATCTTGAAACCTGGAAGCGCCCAGCCATCACCATCATACTTAGCATCACCACCAAAATACTTTGCTAGCGACTGATTCAGATCATAAATCTGTCCGCCATTAACCGCATCACTCGAGCCTGATACTATAGAGCCAGCCGCAAGTGATGTGATCTTGCTTGCTTTTCTGTCATCACCTTTCCCATGCAGAGCGATAAAAGCTTTGTCACCATCGCTCCAAGATAAAGAATCTTGTGCAACTCCCTCTGAGACCTCCTTAATGCGAGCGTTCACATTCTTGATATTGTCATCAAGTCCTTTAAAGGCAGAACCAACATCGGTATGCGGTTTATCTGTTACTTCGCCACCTTTATCAATACTGGATAAATTATAAGTTGGCCCTTTAAAAGCACCACCCTTAAATTCAGCATCTCCACCCAACAATTTTGCTATATCCATTGAAAGAATGTGAACCTGTCCTCCATTGATAACATCCGTTGAGTTTTCCGCAATCGATCCGGCGGCTACATTATGGAGCGCAACAGGTGTAGCATCCTTCCCTTTCCCAAAAGTTACATTTGTATAATCAGTTTGATTATCTGTTGTTTTATCGTAAAGAACAACAGAAGAACTATCAGACAGAAGGGTATCAGAAAGATCCTTCAAACCTTTATCAAATTGTTCTTTGTTCACAGCTTCATTGGCTTTTTCTGCTGCCTTCACACCAGAAAGGGTTCGATCCTTACCACTCTTGTTTGCGATATTGATTTCACTACCTTCTACTCCTTTACCAATGTTGATAACATCTTCATTTTTCGTAACAAGCAAATTACTGATTACATCGCTGATCGCAGTTTGAACCTTTGTGAAAAGTTTACCCACACCTGAAAATGCATCTGATACATTCTTATAGCTTGATTCAGCTTCAGTGCCATCATCATTGATAATTTTGAGCTTAAAATCAGGAACTTTCAATTCCCCATCCTTATATTCAGCGTCATCAGAAAAATATTTTGCAACCTTATCGCCCAGTGAATAAAGTTGAGAACCATTTACGGCATCCATCGATTCTTTCGTAATATCTCCTACAGCAAGCGATGTGATTTTACTTGCCTTTCTGTCATCACCTTCCCCATGCTGGGCAACAAAAGCTTTGTCAGCATCGCTCCAAGATAAAGAATCTTGTGCAACTCCTTCTGAGACTTCCTTAATGCGAGCATTCACATTCTTGATATTATCATCAAGTCCTTTAAAGGCAGAACCAACATCGGTATGCGGTTTATCTGTTACAACACCTTTTTCATCAATATTCGATAATTTATACCCTGGTCCTTTAAAGTTTTTGCCATCAAAGGATACATCGCCACCTAAAATCTTTGAGAAATCATCTGTGATGATATGAAGCTGTCCACCCGTGACTGCATCATATGAACCCTTGGCAATCTGACCATCGGCAACATTGTGAAGTGCTACAGCAGCAGAATTTGCACCTTTTCCTAAAGTCACACTCGCATAATTTATAGTGTTATTATCACCATCTTTTTTATCATAGTGAACAACAGCCGAGTCATCTGATTGAAGACTATTAGAAAGCTTCTCTAAACTTTCATCAAGCTGACCTTTATTAACCGCTTCATTATTTTGTGTTGCTGCCTTCACACCAGAAAGAGTTCGATCTGCTTTGCTACTATTAGCGATATTGATTTCACTGCCTTCTACTTC
>NZ_JBHINJ010000003.1:0-105458 GCF_042194855.1 Bartonella sp. CL70QHWL
GTAAGAGCTATTGAAGTAATAATACTTATCCGTAGGAAACGATTTACAAATCCGGAGAGAGGCATATCTATAGCGCCCCGAATGATGAGCCAACCATAGATGATGAAAGCGATTGTGATACCGATTGAAACAAAGGGTGTAATTGTAGCTATTGTTTTTGAGGAAAGATCCGTGACATATGTTTTTGTTATCTGATCAATTTTATTGAAAAGTTGCGTGAACACTGTAAAGTCCATGGAATTCCTCTTTAATGAATTTTCAACTTTTTATATGATTTTTAAGCATTTTTTGTTGATTTTTTTAGGATGGAATTAAATTTCATAGACCTTTTCAGTTTATGAGAAAGGACTGAATATTATACATTAACTTTTTCTTTTTTCGAGCATACAAGAAAAATAATACAACGAAATATTGTTACAAAAAGCTTTATCTAATAAATCTTATGGTAGGCATTTTCGTGTTTTTACTATTTAAAATTTTTATGTTATGTTTGTCCTTCTGCTGTTTGATAAGTGCATGTTCAGCGTTGCGTAAATGTGCGACCATTTGTAGTTTTGCTGTTTCATTTTGTAGCTTAGCGAGCATTCCAATTATATATGCTTGTAACTCAGCAATACTTTTTAGATCTTTTGTTGTCTTGATTTCATTTAATAGTTCTTCAATTTGCTGAAAACGATAGTTTGCTTCTTCAAAAGTCTTTAAACTTACGGCTTTATCAGTGATGGCTGCATATTGAATACGATCGTTGATAAAACTGCTAGATTCATGGATAGAAATAGGAATTTCTTCTTCTTTTAAAATCTTTTTAAGTGATGTAGATAGCGCTGAAGATTCATTTCTATTGTAGAGCGTTTCTGGATTTTTGAGAAAAAAACTGCTATGATCTGTTTGTGCACTTTTAAGTTTTTTAGTGTCGAGTTTTTGGCTTCCCGTTATAGATTCGTATATCTTTTTTGTTTCCTCAAGTTGTTTTTTTAGCATATCGAGAAGTTGGGCATCAGGTGGCGCTTTCTTTTGTTGTGGAGGTGTTTTCTTTGATGTTTTTGAACTCCCAAAAAAATTGGGCCACGTCGTTGGAATTGATGCCGACAAATCCGCTACTCCAGCGCCAAAAACCCAGGCCATTGCTGGGTTTGGAATCCCTAAAGTTATTACAACTACTATTGAAATGACCTTTTTTTTCATGTTTCCCTCCTGTCATTTTTTGCGTGCTGTAAGAAAATTGGCAACCATATTGCTGGATCATCACCAACTTCCGCGATAATGCTTTCGGCTAATTCTGCGTTATCAGGTGTACCTGATAACACCAAGAGCTCGTCACTAAAGTCGTGTTCGATGGTTCTTCCATCGCGTGTCAGATGGAATTTACCAAGATTCAGTTCTGCAAGCGCAGATTGATCGCCCTGCTTAATGAGGAATTGGCGACTAAACTCACCAAGTCCTTTAACGAGTTCAAATTCGCTATCTGTTAGTTTAAAGCCTTTTGTATAATCTTCATAGTTTGCTTTGGGGTTGGCTAGAAAAATGTAAGTTGCACACTGTTGAATGAGTGTTTTGGCAATATTACTTTCCAAGGCATCGCTAGGCTCTTGTGTTGCATAAACAAAAATACCATTTTGTTTACGGATAGTCTTTTGTTTATTTTTCGCTAAATCTTCAAAGTAGGGATCTTGCAAAGGCTTCCAAAACTCATCAAAGATATACATAAATCGCTGTCCGCTAATCATGCCTTCTGTGCGGTAAAGCAAATACATCATCACTGGAGTGCGAGTTTCAAAATTATCTAAAAATTCCGTGATATCAAAGCCGTAAATTTGATGTGTTGAGAGATCAAGAGCATCATGGGGATTATCAAATAACCATCCATAATCACCACCTTCACACCATTTTAGTAAGCGAGCATGAACAGAAGGATGAGCATTATAATCACTTAAACGCGGATTTGGTAAAAATTGTACCAGAAAGGACAAACGACGGAGTGATTGGTCAATGTTACTGCTCATAACAGACATAACCGCTTTGTTAATTTCTTCCTCGTCGTGATGCGTGACCTCACCACCAGCTTCTGCCAATTTTTTAACAAATTGTTTCAGAAAAATAAGATTTTCTTGTGTGGGTGGGAGTTGGAAAGGATTGAAACCACTTCTCCTGCCTGGCTTGAATGTTAAATATTTTCCACCCATAGCCCGAATGGCAATTTCCATGCCACGATCTTTATCAAAAACAACAGTTGTCGGCTTAAATTTTTGTGCTTGTGCTAACAAAAAGCCGAGTAACACGGTTTTACCGGAACCAGATTGTCCGATAAGTGCGGTATTACCAAGTAAACGTTTATCTGTCGAGTCCTCTTCAAGTTTGGAGGCATGAAAATTGAAATAAAGCGGTGTTTTACTGGTTGTTTTAAGAATTGTGACGGCTGGTCCCCATGGGTTGCCAGTGGGTTTTCCTGACATAAAATTATGAAAAGATGAAAATGATAAAAAGTTCAATGATGTAATCGGAGCAGGACGTGGTCTCCATTTCCAATTGCCAGGAAGTTGTGCCCAATAGCCAGCTTCTATCGCTAAGTCTACAGGTTTGGGCAGTACCGCAACGTCTAGTAATGCTGCACTCGCTTTGGCCATATGGTCGCGTACTTGTTGAATTGTATCACCATAGATAGTCAATGTGCAGTGATGTTCTCCCATGACAAAATGCCCACTGATAAGCTGGTTTAGTGCTTCGTCAATTTGTTCAATTTGGCTCGTTGCTACATCTCGTGCATCAATAAGATTACGCTGATGCCGTTGTAAATAGTCTTTAGCAGCATGTCGAGAGAGTACTGAAAAGCTCTGCGTCAATACGAACTCGAAGTCACTTTCCAACAAAACATTTAATTGTCCTGGTTTGGTTGTTGCATCATATTCTTTAATTTCCAGCATTCCAAATCGACGCATTCCACTGGTTGTTCGCAGTTCACCAAGAGCACCCCATTTTGAGAAAAAAGGTCGATTGATAGACATATAGTCGGAAAAACGGTCATGGCAAATTGGCATAGGGCGATATTCACCATTGACAAGCATTCCAAGGAATTCAAGTGCAGAAGAATAAACATGCCCATTTTTTTCATAAGCACCAAGAAGTTCTGCACCGTAACGGTTTAAAGATTGGCCTAAAGTACGGTTGATGTCATTGAGTTCTTTGATACATGTGTCTTGTCGCATCTTTTTCTGATCAAGCGTTTCTCGTTCATGTTGAGAAAAGAACGACATAATTTTATCCGCTATCGGTTGAAAAATAACAGTCAGATATAAATCATTGACCATCAAATTATAACCAGTAAAGCTTTGCCGATATTTTTCATCAAGTTGATAGCAAAACATTTGATCAAATGTTGAATCGGGATATTCATAAACACGACGGCGCACAATATGCGTCCAAAATGATAAATTGGCTGATGCAAGACCCCGTAGAGTATTGTTAAGCTCTTTTATCCATTGAAAAATATCTTCTTCTGAAGCGCTTTGATGCGAACGCCCATCAATTTTCCAAATTGACAAATATTCCGCATTTTTAGTAGAAATAATCGTATCTGTAATATGATGTGAATAAGGCAGAAACAGGCTTACAGGTGTCTCTGATGCAAGGCGTTTGCTGCTTTCAACAGCTGTCATGTTTATCTCCTTTTACTATAATCAGAGGGACTATAACTTGATGCGCCCCAAAAACCTTTATTGCGATTGCGAAACTTAGTATCTATCCATAACCACCAAATACGAAACGCCTTATCATCGTTTTTAGTAATTTGCACCATAATGAACCATAATGGAGGTGCCATAATCCACAAAAAGATACTTACTGTCATGGCAATAACAGCGACCCCCATAACCATAACGATAAATGGCATCATGGGGACACCCCATATCGTTGGAACACGTGTTGCTCCCTTGAATAGGGGGAATTCTTTTTTTTCTTGCGATTTCATGGGGTGCTCTTGTTAGTGGAGGTAAAATAATATGTGGCTAATATAAAAGGCTGCACCAGCAATAATGACACTGAATGCCCATCGCATAAATGTAGCTCTTGCGATGATGCGAAATATATAAATAAGCAAAAGTAATAAAAGAATAATGATAGCGACGATAGGAATAAATATACTTAATCCATATTGCATTCCTATGAAGGCATCCAAGCTCTCTGTTTCCGTCTGAGCATATGCAGATTGCGTTATTAATAACATCATTGAAGTGATAATAATAACATTAATCCTGTTGTACGTTTTCGCTTGAAACGTATTTGATTGTTTCATATCCTTTATCCCCTTTTAATTAAAGTTGCTATAAATAATATTCCTTTTTTCAGTATGACTACATTATTACTGGCACACACCTATAATCGATGGATGTTAAAAACATTACGTATTATACTGATTCATGAATACCTTTCAATAGTATTGTAGTAAGTTTTGTTGTAGAGGGCACAACTGACTATCTATCGTATAAACGTATTGTGTTGTATTATTTATAATTAACGCTATTATGGTTTAAATAGCAGTGAAACAAGTTGGGCTGCAGAACCTGCGATGACAACACCGATTGCCCACCGTACAAATGTGTCTTTTCCGATATAGCGCCCTGCATAGCCAATTGCTAAGCACAACAGTATAACAGCAGCAGCGATAGGGATAATCACTTTTAAGTCTGTCTGTAAACCTTCTAAAGCGCCCTCTGCATTTGTTAAAACACTCGCTTTGGCGGCGTAAGCAGAATTATTCATAAAGAACGCAATCATAGTTGCAGAAATTGCGATGATTTTGTTGTTACTTTTCGATTGAATACTATTTAATCTTTTCATATTTTACTCTTATTAAAATCTAGATAATATTTTTATACAAATAAACATATTATATTTTATAATTGATGCCATCATTATGCTGTTTTAAATAGCATAGTAACAAGTTGGGTTGCAGAACCTGCGATGACAACACCGATTGCCCATCGTACAAAAGTATCTTTTCCGATATAGCGCCCTGCATAACCAATTGCTAAACATAAAAGTATAACAGCAGCAGCGATAGGGATAATTATTTTTAAGTCTGTCTGTAAATCCTTTAGAGCAGTCGATGCATTTGTTAAAACTTTTGCGGCTTGTGCATGAACAGAACTATTTATAAAGAATGCAGTCATAGCAGCAGAAATTGCGATGATTTTGTTGTTACTTTTCGATTGAATACTAGTTAATTTTTTCATATTTTACTCTTATTAAAATCTAGATAATATTTTTATACAAATAAATATATTGTATTTTATAATTGATGCCATCATTACGCTGTTTTAAATAGCAAAGTAACAAGTTGGGTTGCAGAACCTGCGATGACAACACCGATTGCCCACCGTACAAATGTGTCTTTTCCGATGTAACGCCCTGCATAACCAATTGCTAGGCATAAAAGTATAACAGCAGCAGCGATAGGGATAATCACTTTTAAGTCTGTCTGTAAAGCTGTTAGAGCGTCCGATGCATTTTGTAAAGTTTTGACTTTGGCTTGTGCATGAGCAGAACTGGCCATAAAAAATACGGTTAAAGCTGCAGAAAATGCAGCAATTTTATTACGAGCTGTTGTGTGAAGAATATTTAATTGTTTCATGTCCTTTATCCTGATTAAGATTAAAACTCCCACAAATGACCCCTCGTTCATGAAGAAACTTAAAAAGATATTTTGGATCAGCCCAAGTTCTTAGTTTTCCTCTTTGTGTAAGTAACGTATATTTATTTGGCTTTCCGGTGATTGGATCGTCGGAAATAAACGTGAAATACCATTCTCTTTCTGAAAGCATCACGACTGTAATCTCACGTGCTGCTTTTTGACTAAATGCTATATCAACGCTGTTTTGTTCTATCATTTTCATCATCTTTGCCCTCAATTAGAAGAGATTTTGTTCAATCCTACTAATTAGAGCTTTAACATTTTCTTATCTACCCTTCATTATAATATCCTATCAAATTTCTGGAGTTTCGTGAAAATATCAGTCCTCACTCTGCGATCTTCTCGATGAAGAAAAATCTTCAGCTGAAAAAGCATCGCGGGCGCTACTTTCTTTATGTGTAAACGCATCTTCTTCTCCTTTTGAAGAGAGAGAAAGAGAATCTACTTTAGTTGTCTGTTCTGGTTCTTCTTTTTTAAGCTTTACAGGCTCCTGCAAGTCTTCATTTCCTCGCACAGCAGCTTTTACTCCAACATATGAAGTAATTTTTTGCATACGGGTGTGGCTTGAGTTTTCTGTATTGTAAAAATTCAGCACAGACTGCAAAGTCGCTTTTTCAAAGACGCACTTTGATGTTGTTTGTTCATAGCAGTAAGTTAAAGCGCTTTGTGCAGCTGTAAGATTTCTGCAAAAATCAAATGCATCAAAAAGAGAAAACAATTTCACATTTCCAACACCAATTTGCCCTAAAATTATGTTAAAATTATGTTCACTCTGTTCAGCTGTTGCGATTGTTTCCTTAAGCTGAGATGATTGATAGAACAAGTTATCTTTATCATCTGTTACATAGACATTGTCCCGCGCTTCTTGTTTGGCGATAACTGAAAATGCTATGGGGGGCGTATTGGATATGTATGCAGCAGCAAAAAATGTGAAATCTGGAACAATCATTAGCAATACACCTTATTACGAAGAATTTTATTAATAAAAATGCTAATTCTTTGTGGTGCTTTTTCTCGTTGTCTTTTGATTTTATAAATTTGCAGAATGAGATTGTTTAGCTTAGAATATTCCTTGTGATTATTGCTTTGTTCTCTTCTAAGAAGATTTCTAATATATGCGAATATCCAACCAACGAGATAAAAGTGTTGAATAAAACAGAGCACATTACGCCAACCAATATTATTGGAATCACGAAAAAAGGCGCTGCTTTTAAAAAATAATAATCTTTGATACTGTATTGAAGCTGCTTGTTTTATATAATTCTCTAGTTGCAAAAATTTTTTCAAAAAAAATTTATACGAAGTAAAAAGCCGTTGTGTGTAAGGGGAGGTTTTACTGTTATAATGAACTACACTATCATTATACAGAGAGGGCTTGTTCTTTGTTGCGTATTGCCATAATTTATAGAGTGACGATTTATATTTACTTTTGACTACTGATTCATGAGAGTCAGAGAGGTGTGATGGTGTTTGAGCACTGCATTTAGTAGTTCCAGTAATTGAACTGAAAAAAGATGCAGTGGTGGTAGTTGATATACCAATAAACAGTTCTTTGTGGCTCAAAGCACATCTCCGTCAAAGTGATATATGTATCGTAATTTTAATTTCGATAATAAATGGACAGAAATTGTCTATAATTGTGTTTAAAATATGGCAAAAAGAAATTCTTTTTTGCAAGGGGAGTAATTAAGGTGAATGATCTCAAGAATATGAATTTTGATGAGCTACAAGAGATGCGTACACAAATCGATGTGGAATTAAAAAAACGGCAAGCAAAGGAAAAGCAAAATGCGCGACGAAAAATTCTTGAAATTGCTAATGCCCATGGAATTGATATCGCTGATCTTGTGAGCAAAGAGCGCCATTATAGAAATCCCAATAACCAATGGGAATTATGGAATGGGCGTGGACGTAGACCTAAGTGGATTAAAGAGTGGTTGGAGAATGGGTATACACTTGATGAACTCGAAGTAACGTAACACGTGTGCGATATTTACAAGATAAGGGAATACTAAGGAATGTAAATGCAAGAAGTATGCTCTTTTGGGTAATTTGATTGTATAAACATACTGAACAAATATATTAAAGTATTGAGTTACCAAATACGACAATAGGGAGCGTGAACAAATTTATTTAAATGCAAAAGGTCTTGTTGTCATAATCTGGCAAGCATAATGATGATGCCAGGTTGAAATATTGTAATTGCTTTTGGCATTTGAGAGAGGGGGGTATTTTACTTCTTTTTATCGTTTCATTAACGTTGCTCTTTTTAGTCTATGTAAATAAAGAGTTTTATTGATTATTTACAAAAATGGTCGAAATGAGAATAATTTATTGCATAGGGATTTTAACTCAATATGTAAAATGATAATTTTATCAATTAATATGTTAATAAATTAGTATACTTATATTTTTGAAATACTGTTCTGTAGAACAAGCCTGATGTTATAGATTTTGTTTGGGCTTTTTTCTGTAAGATTATATATGAGGCATTTACTTTATTTATCGTTAGTTGAGATGAGTGAGTGTGTAGAAAATGGAAAATTTCTATGGCTGTTATGGGTTTTATAGAATTTATGACATATTTCTGAGCGTTTGTGATTAAAATTCATTTATGAGCGTTTATGAATAATGAATAAAGAGTGTATTTGAAAATAAAAGGATTGGATCATTTCTATTGCGGTTTATCTTCTTTTATGGTGTGAAATAGGGGGGGTATGCAGGTTTACAATTGTGTGTGATGGTATAGCGTGCGGAACACTTTGTTATATATCGGAATATTTTTTCTAAAATTGTGTGGTATTCCACAATAAGTTAAAGGGTTTGTCTGAGAAACAGAATGCCCCAAACGGAATGCATTTGTGTTTCCAATTTACGCGCTTTTTTAAAAGAAAAATTTTTCAATGCAACTAAGCTTATTTTATGGCGCTTCTCGTGAATAGTATAACGTAAAAGCCCCTATGATCATATAAAATTCATTGTACACCACCATTTTTACTTCAATAAAAAGTATAAGCCGGCGTCCTTATACACTTTACTCGCCTCCAATATTGCTAAAGTCCTTAGTTCTTGAGAGAGGGAGGCTTTTGTCGCTTTGTTTAATTGTTTTTATTTATACGACACTTTCGCTTGTGATGTGCAAGCGAATGATTTTGATTGCTTCAACATGTAGAGAGATTTGAAATAAGGGTATTTTATGATCTTTAGATTTCTCACTCAATATGAGAACAATGAACTTATTATTATAAATAAAAGTGTTGTGTGCTAAAAAGTCTTGTTTATTTTATTATGCCGTGAAATGGCTTCTTTTAAAGTGTGGTGATATAAAGCAACAACCTCTTTGAGACATTAAACGTTTTTTTCAGTGCGTAGTGAATATTCTCATAATGTAGCTTGCTTGTCGAGTCTTATGTTGAGTGAAATATGGGAGGAGGAAGTCAAGAAAAAATTACTCGACAGGAATCCGGTTTGTAAACAGATTGGATGAGATAGGAATTTTTTGTTCTTTGAAGGAGGAAGGCAAAGGTTGTAAAATAGTATGAATTTTTTCTTAAAGTGGGAAGCCGTGTAGAAGACGTGGGGCATTTGGAGTGAGTCCGGCAGCTTCTTGAATGAAGTATTTTTTTATTTTTGGCGCTTGATTAATGATTCCAAGGCCGGTATCGCGGAGCATCCGTAAAAGAAGGCTATCATTAGAAAAGAGTTTATTAAGCCAATCATTGCTTAAAGCCATACGGACAATTTCAAAACGTCTCCAGCTTTGATAGCGCTCTAAAGCCGTGAGGGAGCCAATGTCAAGACCTAGTCGTGCTGTTTCAATAATCACTTCAGCGAGGGCAGCGCTATCGCGTAATCCTAAATTGAGTCCTTGTCCTGCAATGGGGTGGATGGTATGGGCGGCATCGCCAACGAGAGCAAAACGTGGTTTAACGCATTGACGTGTTAAAGAAAGACTCAAAGGAAAAGCTTGACGTTCGCCATCCCAAGAGAGTTTGCCTAACCGATGGCCAATGCGTCTTTCGAGTTCTGTTTCAAAAATAAGTGCATCAGCTTTGAGATAATATTGCGCAGTTTTATGATCTTCATTCCACACAATGGCGGATCGGTTGCCTTTGAGAGGGAGAAGAGCAAAAGGACCGGCAGGTAAAAAATGTTGAATTGCTTGACCATTATGGGGTTTTTCATGTTCAACTGTGCAGATGATTGCTGTTTGTTTATAGGGATGAGAAAAATTTTTCAGACCAGCTTTTTGGCGTAATTTCGAATGGGCTCCGTCAGCTGCAATAAGCAATTTTGTTTGCCAAACCTCTTCATTATTTAAAGTGACGGTTGTATGTTGGTGTTCTTGATGAAAATCAATGACACGCGTGTTTGTAATAACAGGGATATTGAGATCTTTGACACGTTTTTTTAAAGTGTTGATGAGTTCTCTATGCTCTACCATAGCAGCAAAGGGCTCACCGGGGGTAATGTCGCCTTCAAAGGTTAAAAGGGTGGGTTTGACAGGATCACTAGTGCTTGCATCTGTGATGATCATTGAATGAATGGGTTGCGCATAGGGTTTTATAGGTTCCCAACATTGTAATTGTTTTAACATACGAATAGAAGCAGCAGCAAGGGCAATGGTTCGTATGTTAGAAGCAGGGGGATCTCCTTGTGGAGCAGCATCAACGATTTTTATTTTCAGATTAGGGGCTGTTTGCTTGAGTGCTATCGCTAAGGTTAAACCGACAGCTGCCCCTCCGGCAATGAGCAGATCACATTGTTTAGTTTTATGAGATTTAATTTTTTTATTGGGTTGTACGTCTTTATTGCGATTAGAACACACAATACTTCTTCCATTGTTTACAGTTTGCTTTCTTTTAAAAAGAATATCTTTTTACATTGCCTAAAATAACTTAACTTTTACTTTTCTCTCTCTCTTTTTATAAAAATGAGGTTCCTTTTTAGTGCCAATCTTATGGTAGATTAATTTTTCAGAGTTTTTCTGCTTAATCATTTATGTGATTCATTTTACAGATTTATCGGATAAGCTTTTTTTTGAATATCATCTTCAATTCTTTTTACACTTGGTTGATAAAAAAGAAAACTAAAAATAAACAAAGATGTCGTGTATTTTTTAAGTTGTGTGAGTTACTTCAGTATACCTGTCCTGAAGGGGGACATTTCGTTAGTATGGTAGATAAAAAATTGTGGTCATTCGTGATGGTTAAAACAGTATTCATATTTTGCCGTTATCATGATGTAGCGTAAAAAACATCATCTGTTTAGGAAGGTGCCTATAGCACCCATGTAACACTTTACACATGAGGTGTTTTTTGGTTGATCGTTTGATAAATATTCAGGGAGAGCTTTTTGTGCGCCTTATGAAGGATTGTCTCTTAGGGTGGTGGTATATGAATGATATGAAGTGGTTAGAAGGTAGAACGCGCTAGATAAGAAGTCGGATTGTTTACAGGCTATTTGTTTACAAATCGGCACAGAGTTTAAGCTTCATGCTTTTTTAAGAGAGAGAGGGAGTTATAACTCTTTAAAATATGAAATTTTTGTATTTGGAATTGATAGATGCACCGAAGTTCTTCTCCTTATGATTCATTAGAAGTGCGAAATTCTCAAGGTTCGCGTCTTATTGAGATGTTTTTACGTCAGATAGGGGTATTTATTGGGCTTGGGCTTTTGGGCTTTATTATTTTTTGTGTGTTTGCTTTGGCGACGTGGAATGTTGCGGATCCATCTTTAACCCATGCAAGTACAAATGAGGTTACAAACCTTATGGGGTGGATGGGGGCAATTTTTTCAGATTTTATTATGCAGTTTTTTGGCTTGGCAAGTCTTTCTGTTTTGTTGCCACCGTTATTTTGGTCTTTTCTCTTGTTGGCGCAAAAGAATATCTACAATTTGACTTTGCGCTTTTTTTTATGGGTGCTATCAACGATTTGTTTTTTAATTGCTTTTGCCCTTATGTCACCTGTTGCTTCTTTTACTTATTGGCCATTGCCAATGGGATTGGGAGGGGTTTTAGGAGATAAAGTTTTAAGTGTTGCTTCTTCAGTCTTTCCTCTTTTTCTTTCTCCTCCTTACACGGTGTTTTTCAGTGTTGTTTTTATTCTTTTAGGTTTTTTCACCGCTGCTTTTGCTGGTAATGTGATATGGCGGCGTCGAACAAAGAAAAGAAAAGAAAAAAGCATTCCAAAAGACGAAATCGTTAATCCAGTCTTTGAGTTGGAAGAAGATACGGAATATGCCGCAGAGGAGGATCATGAAAATCATGGTTTTTTTGCGACAACTTGTGGCGCTCTTTTGCATCTTTTTTATTTTTTACAAGCGCGTTTTTTTCGTTTATTCTGTTTCAAAAGGCGTTTTCAGAGTAAAGGGCAAGGAAAGCCATTTGATCGGATTGAGCCAACTTTTTTGGGTGAAAAAGTAAAGTGTGAGAAAAATCAAAATAAAGCCTATGTTTCTCCTGTTAAAAATCGAAAGTCTTTAACAGCTTCTTCAAATGGTGGTTTTGTTCTTCCTCTTGTAGATTATCTTTCGGTTCCACCACCGTCTGTTAGGGATGCAAAACTTTCTCCTGCTGTTTTAAGAGCAAATTCTCAGGAACTTGAAGGGGTTTTGTTAGATTTTGGGGTCAAAGGAAAAATTATAGATGCTTGTCCTGGACCGGTAGTAACTTTGTATGAATTTGAACCGGCTGCAGGCATTAAGTCTTCCCGTATCATTGGTTTGGCAGATGATATTGCACGCTCGATGCGTGCGATTTCGGCGCGTGTTGCGGTGGTTCCAGGACGTAATGTTATTGGAATAGAATTGCCTAATGCAAAGCGTGAGATGGTTTATTTACGAGAAATGTTGCAGGCGCAAGAATTTATTGACAGCAAAGCAAAGCTAGGACTTGCTTTGGGTAAGACAATCGGAGGAGAAGCTGTTGTTGCAGATTTAGCAAAAATGCCCCATCTTTTGGTTGCTGGTACAACAGGATCAGGAAAGTCTGTTGCTATCAATACAATGATTTTATCATTGCTTTATCGTATGACACCTGAACAATGTCGTCTCATTATGGTGGACCCGAAAATGCTTGAGCTTTCGGTTTATGATGGCATTCCCCATTTATTAACACCCGTGGTGACAGATCCTAAAAAAGCCGTGATTGCTTTAAAGTGGGCTGTTCGTGAAATGGAAGAGCGCTATAGTAAAATGTCAAAACTAGGCGTTCGTAATATTGATGGGTTTAATGCACGTCTTAGGGAAGCTGCAAGTCAGGGAGAGACAATGGTGCGGACAATTCAAGTTGGATTTGATCGCGAGACCGGTGAGCCTCTTTATGAAACGGAAACACTTGATTTTAGTCTTATGCCCTATATTGTTGTCATTATTGATGAAATGGCTGATTTGATGATGGTTGCTGGGAAAGATATTGAAGGAGCGGTTCAACGTTTAGCACAAATGGCACGTGCTGCCGGTATCCATGTAATTATGGCGACACAGCGTCCTTCCGTCGATGTTATTACCGGGACGATCAAAGCCAATTTTCCTACACGCATTTCTTTTTCTGTGAGTTCCAAAATTGATAGCCGAACAATTTTAGGCGAACAGGGGGCCGAGCAATTATTGGGACAAGGAGATATGCTCTTTATGATGGGAGGAGGACGTATTCAGCGTGTGCATGGGCCTTTTGTTGCAGATGATGAAGTGGAGCAGGTTGTTGCGCATCTCAAAGAGCAAGCACGACCTGATTATTTAGAAACAATTACGCAAGAAGTTGAAGAGGATGGTGCTGATGTTTCTTTGTCTTCTCCTTCAGAAGATGATCCCTATAGTCAAGCTGTTGCTATTGTGCTTCGTGATCGTAAGGCTTCAACCTCTTATATTCAACGCCGTTTAGGCATTGGTTATAACCGCGCTGCGACATTGATTGAGAGGATGGAAGAAGAAGGTATTATTAGTCCAGCAAATCACGCAGGGAAACGAGAAATTTTAGTGCCGGCTGAAGAAGAACGCTTTTGAAAAATATTTATAGTTGTTTTTTATAATACCTTGTAAAACAAGTGTTTATCCTATTGTATCGTAGAAAGTCTGCATTTTCATATCCCAGCTCTCAATTTGCGATAGCTCCTTGGTACTTGAGACTCCTTATAAGGGGATTCTTTATCTTATATAACTTTTATCCATACACCAACCTTGCTTGTAACGTGCAAGCAAATGATTTGAATTGATTCAATATGAGAGAGTATGTGATGAGAGAATCTTATTGTCTTTGGCGTTATGATTTAAGTTAAAAAGATAAATTATTATAAATCAATATCTTGGTATAAAATAATGTCATTGCGAGTGTAGAGGGGGTAAAAGCATGTAAGGTTTGGTATTTAAGTGTCTTTTTAAGTGCGCTCTAAATATTTAGGGCAAGGCTGATCTGTCGAGTCTTAATATAAATGAATTATATGGGGTGGGAAGCTAAGTGAAATTTGCTAAACTCCAAACTGTTTACAGAGTGGTTCGGATGAAGATTTTTATTCTTTTGGGTGGGAAGGAAGTCAAAAAAGCATTTTTGACACTTAAAAGAGCTTTCAGGTTCGCGAGTAATATGTTTAGTCCTTAATCCATTATGTATTGACTATAATTTATGTTGCTTCATAGATTAGGGGTGGGAAAGAATATATTATGCGTTTAGAAAATCAGCAGAAAAGCAGGAAAATTTGATGATTTCGGAAACATAAACGCAGACTGGTTATTTGGAAACGATACCGAAAGAGATCGCAAGAAATAAAGAGGGATGTTTCTTTAGCAGATGATTCCTATTGTCAAGCTGTTGCTATTGTGCTTCGTGATCGTAAGGCTTCGACTTCTTATATTCAATGTCGTTTAGGCATTGGTTATAACTGTGCTGCAACATTGATTAAAAGGATGGAAGAAGAAGGCATCATTAGTCCAGTAAATGATATGGGTAAGCAAAAAGTTTTGGAGACTGTCGAAGAAGAATACTTTTGAAAATCTTTTGATATTTTTTTCAAACAATATCTTTATCTTATAAAGATAGGTATTTATTCGTCGTTGATCACTTAAGTTATGAATTATAAAGTTAATTAAGTATTGCTTGGGAGCATTTTTTATGAAAACGTCTTTTTTACCGCAAAGAAGAATCTTTGGGTTGGTGGGAATTATTATCTTTTGGTGTTTAACTTTTCCTGTTTTTTCGCAAGTATCTAATAAAGTGATAAAGGCGCAAAATGTTGTGAATCACTTTGCGGCAATCAAAACAATGACAGGTGATTTTATTCAGTTTAGTCCAAAGGGAAAAATGTCTCAGGGGACATTTTATTTAGAGCGTCCAGGGAAAATTCGTTTCATTTACAAAAAAATGCCTTTACAAATTATTGCAGATGGCCAATTTGTGGGTATTAACAATCGGGCTTTGAATACTTGGAACTTTTCACAACTTTCGCAAACGCCAATGAAGTTTTTGTTGGATGATAAAATTGATGTATCTTCTGGGCGCTTGTTGGCATTTCGCGAAGATCCAGGGGCTGTGACGATTGTTCTGCGTGATAAAACGATTGGGGCAGGGCAAATAAGGATGGTTTTTGATTCTAAAGGCTCTGCTTTGCGGCAGTGGACAATTGTTGACCAACAAAATTTGGAAACTACTGTGCAGGTTATGAATGTGCGGACAGACGTCCGGTTCGCTAATGGGATGTTCACGCTTCCTTCGAAGAAATGAAGAAAGAGTGTTACGTTATTTGGATTAAAACAAATGTTCTTTCGTATTGCGACTTGGAATATTAATTCTATTCGTTTGCGTCTTGCACAGGTTTTTCAGTATTTGGAACTCTTTTCCGCAGATGTTTTGTGTCTACAGGAAACAAAATGTCCAGATGCTTTATTTCCAGTGGAGGCTTTTGAAGCAGCGGGTTATAAGCATATCGCATTGAGTGGACAAAAATCTTATAACGGGGTGGCTATTGTTTCTCGTTTGCCTTTTAAAAAGGTAGAAAAACGTTTTTTTTGTCAAAACCAAGATTGCCGGTATATCTCAGTTATTGTGGAAGCCCATGGGAGAAGCTTGCGGATTCATAATTTTTATGTTCCTGCTGGGGGAGATATCCCTGATGCTGATGTGAATGAAAAATTTCGTCATAAGCTTGATTTTTTAGAAGAAATGTCTTCCATTCGTGCGGATCACGGCGATGGTCTTTCTTCTCTTTTGGTGGGAGATTTAAATATTGCTCCTTTGGCAGACGATGTTTGGTCTCATCAGCAATTGTTGAAGGTTGTAAGCCATACTCCCATTGAAACCGAGCGTTTACAGGATTTGTGTTGTCAAGGTGGATGGGTTGATCTGATGCGGTTGCATATTCCTGTTCCTACCAAGCTTTACACATGGTGGAGTTATCGTGCTCGCGATTGGGCATTTACCGATTATGGGCGGCGGCTTGATCATGTTTGGTCTTCTCAAGATTTAGCACCTTTTGTTGTAGATCTTTCTATTTTTCGTGATGCGCGCGGATGGGAACGTCCTTCAGATCATATTCCTGTGCAAACTGTATTTGATTTTTCACGTCAAGTTTGAAATAAGAGGTAAATAAAGTATTAATATTCAATAATGATTCTGAAAGAATGCGGGAGACTGGATGTATATCAGAAATCTCAAATGGGGCGCTTCTCGTGGATTATTTTCTAGTGTCTTGTTGTGTTTGCTTTTGTCAGGATGTATGGTTGGTCCTAATTACCAGAAAACATCTTTTCGTGTTCCAGCAGTTTGGGGAGAAAAATCTGCACAGACTGCAGGGCAGTCCGTTGCGCTTGCCGGATGGTGGCGGCATTTGAATGACCCTGTTCTAGATGCGTTAATGGATTATGCTATTTCTGGAAATAATAATGTTGCTGTTGCCAAAGCTCGGGTACGTGAGGCGCGTGCGGGTTTAGGGCAGGTTGTGGGAACTCTTTTGCCAAATGTGTCCAATTCAATTTCAGGAACCCGTAGTCGTTCTGGACAGTCTGATGCATTGTTAAACCAGTATAGTAGTGGTTTTGATGCAAGCTGGGAGCTGGATTTTTTTGGTGGGCATAAACGTGCGGTTGAAGCAGCGCGTTATGGCCTTGATGCGGCTGTGGAAGATATGCGTGCTACCATGGTGACATTACTAGGAGATGTGGCAACAAATTATGTGCAAATGCGTGGTTGGCAACAAAAGTTGTTTATTGTGCGGCAAATTGCTGTCTCACAACGTAAAACTTATGAACTGATGCGCGCTAGATTAACAGCTGGTGATGTCTCTGAGCTTGATGTTTCAAATGCGCAAGCGCAAATGGCAAATACAGAGGCAGATATATCACAGATGGAAGCGAATGTAGCAATGAGCGTTCATCGCCTCTCTGTCTTAACTGGTCGTGTGCCTACGGCATTGAAGGATCTTTTACAAAAAAATGCTAAGCATGCAAAGATTCCACAACCACGCTGGCCGATACCAGCAGGAATTCCAGCTGATATTTTGTTAACACGTCCGGATTTACGACGGGCAGAGCGTCAATATGCGCAAGCGACAGCACGGATTGGTCAACGTGAAGCAGATCGTTATCCATCACTTACTTTAACAGGTAATATTTCAACAGCAGCAACGGCAATTGATCAATTATGGAAAAATTCAACGATTGGCTGGTCTTTTGGACCTGGTCTTCGTTTTCCTCTTTTTAATGGAGGTCAGGTCGAGGCTTCTATTGCGGTAGCGCGCGCGCAGCGTGATCAAGCTTTTATTACTTATCGAGCTGCTGTGTTGGAAGCTTTAGAAGATGTAGAAAATGCGCTTGTAAGATTAACGAAGGAACATCAACGCTTAGAAAAGCTAATCGTTGCGAATAAAGCTTCTCTTCATTCCTTAAAACTTTCACGGAGCCTTTTTGAGAATGGAAATACTAGTTTTCTTGAATTGTTAAATGCTGATCGCTCTTATTATTCTGCACAAATGGCGCTTAAAGATAGCCGTGTTTCTTTGGTTACGCAATATATCACGTTGATGAAAGCATTGGGGGGAGGCTGGGATGGCGTTGTTGATGTATCGCGTCCAGAAGTCGTTGATAATGCACCTCGTTCGCGTGCAAAGGTAGGGAAATGAAAAAAAACTTACTCAAAAATTTCATTACAAAACATAAAAAACTTTCCTTCTTTTTAACTGCTATATTTCTCATTCTCTTGTTGTTATGGTTACGTTCTGTTTTTTTTGGAACATCTACTCCAACTTATATAACAGCGGTGGTGAAGCGTGGGGATATTGAGGAAAGTGTTTTAGCTTCTGGTCTTGTACGTCCTTACCGGTTGGTGGCTGTTGGTGCGCGTGCAACAGGGCGTGTGGTGTCAATGCGTGTTTCCCCTGGGAGTGTTGTGAAAGAAGGCGATCTCTTGGCAGAAATTGATCCTACAGATCAGGAAAATGATTTAAAAAGAAAAAAAGCAGCATTATCGCATTATTATGCGAATTTGGTAGAACAAGAAGCCTATCTTTCTCTTGCACAGAAAAATTTAGAGCGTCAGAAAAAAATGATCGAAACACGTGCGATTTCACGGGCGAACCTCGATGAGGCTGCGACACAGGTGAAAATACGCGAAGCGCAAATTGAACAACTTCGTCAGCAGATTGTGCAAGCACAAATTGATGTGGAGAGTGCAGAGGTTAATTTAGGTTATACACGCATCACTGCCCCTTCAGCGGGAACGGTTTTGGCAACAGTTGTGGAAGAAGGGCAGAATGTGAATGCGGTTCAGTCGGCGCCAACAATTGTTATTTTGGGTGATTTATCAAAGATGACGATCAAGGCGCAAATCTCAGAAGCAGATATTCTTAAAGTCCGAGCTGGACAACCACTTTATTTTACAGTTTTAGGTAATTCACAGCGTCGTTATGAAGGCGTTTTAGAAAAAGTAGAGCCGGCTCCTGAAGCAATTCGTGCTGATGTGAGTATTAATCCTGGTATGGTGAGTGGTTCTAGTGCTTTAATATCATCGGCTATCTATTACAATGGAATTCTACATGTTGATAATGCGGACAATTTTTTGCGAACCTATATGACTGCTCAAGTTCATATTATCTTAGGGCGCGCGCAGAATGTCTTGTTGGTTCCAAGTGATGCTTTACGCGATGAGACAAGAGAGCGTAAAGCATGGGTTTCTGTTTTGGTGGGGGAAAATAAGGTGGTTACTAAACAGGTGAGTGTTGGGTTGAATAATAAGGTTATGGCGGAGATTATTTCAGGACTTAACGAGGGTGATGTCGTCATCACCAGTTCGTCTGATGGAGTGATGCCAGAGTCTTCTAACATGCATAGCGAAGACGAGAGTTAAAGCATGAGCACAAATCAAGCAGATGCTGTCTTCGTCTTGGAAAATATTGTGCGCAAATTTCCTGCGGGCGAAACGTTTGTTACCGTTTTGAAAAACATCAATCTTACCATTAAACGTGGTGAAATGGTGGCAATTGTAGGTGCTTCCGGTTCAGGTAAATCTACCTTGATGAATATTTTAGGCTGTCTTGATCGTCCAACTTCTGGCCGTTATTGGATCTCTGGTAAAGAAACAGCTTCTCTTTCTGCGGATGAATTGTCGGCTTTACGACGTAATCATTTTGGTTTTATTTTTCAGCGCTACCATTTGTTGAATGAATTGACAGCTCTTGGTAATGTTGAAATTCCGGCTATTTATGCGGGATGTGCCGTGGAAGCAAGAAAAAAGCGTGCACAGGATCTTTTAACGCGTTTGGGCATGGGTGATCGGATAAATCATCGTCCAAATCAGCTTTCCGGTGGTCAGCAACAACGTGTTTCTATTGCTCGGGCGCTCATGAATAATGCGGAGGTCATTCTTGCAGATGAACCAACTGGTGCATTGGACAAAAAGAGTGGGCAAGAAGTATTGCATATTTTGGATGAACTTCATCAAGAAGGGCGTACTATTATCATTGTAACCCATGATATGCAGGTGGCTGAAAGAGCAGAGCGTATTATCGAAATCAGTGATGGGGAAATTATTGCTGATAAGCGGTCAAGGGTTGCAAAAACAAAAGTTGGTAGAAAATCTCTTCAGGAACAACAAAATCTAAAAGGCCAACAAAAACTGGGCTTTTTTCGTTCTTTTTTTGAGCGATTCCGTGAGGCGTTTGTGATGGCTCTGTTGGCAATGAATGCACATCGTATGCGGACTTTTCTAACAATGCTTGGGGTGATTATCGGTATTGGGGCGATTATTGCTATGGTGGCTTTAGGGAATGGTACACGAGAGAAAATTTTGGAAAATTTTAAAAGTTTGGGTACTAATACATTAACCATTTTTCCTGGTAAAAGTTTTTCTGATCCACAAGCAGAAAAAATAACCAGTTTGGTTGAAGCTGATGCAGAAGCCTTGTCTGGATTACCTTATGTTTCTGGTGTAACACCACAGATTTCAGCAAGCTCGAAAGTGCGTTTTGGTGCAGTTGAAGTCAATGCCGTCATTGCGGGGGTGGGAGAACAATTTTTTCAGACACAGGGGCTCAAAGTTTTCAAAGGACAGTTTTTTGATCAAAAAAGTGTCCATGATCGGGCGGTTGATCTCGTGATCGAGAAAGAAGCATTGTCTGTTCTTTTCCCCCATAGCTATGAAAGCCCCCTTGGAAAGGTGGTGCATGTGGGGAATGTTCCAGCGCGTATTATTGGTGTTGTTGATTCGCAAAATAATGCAAGTGGAGATACATCAAATACGTTACAGCTTTATTTGCCCTATACAACAGTGCAGACACGTTTTCTTGGCACAACAGAAGTTCGTGCAATTACTGTTAGAATTGCTGATGATATTGATTCACATTTAGCGGAGACCATGATAAAACGTTTTCTCATTATGCGGCATGGTGGGGAGGACTTTTTCATTAGAAATTCTGAATTCTTCCGTGAACGTGTTATGGAGAGTACAAATATTTTAACACTTTTAATTTCTTCAATTGCAGCTATTTCCTTGATTGTGGGGGGTATTGGGGTGATGAATATTATGTTGGTCACTGTTTCTGAGCGGATCAATGAAATCGGCGTGCGTATGGCAGTTGGTGCACGGCAAAGTGATATTTTACAGCAATTTCTCATTGAAGCGATTTTGGTTTGTGTGATTGGTGGTGGTTTGGGGATCTTGCTTGGGCTTTCTATCGGTGGCTTATTTCTTCTGTTTAAGGCGCCTATCCATTTGGTTTATACTATTGAATCGATCATTATGTCTCTTACTTTTTCAACACTCATTGGAATATGTTTTGGCTTTTCTCCAGCGCGGCAAGCTTCACGGCTTGACCCTGTTGTCGCTCTTTCACGCGATTAAGCTTTATCAATTGGGTCATGTTTGTTCGTGATGCTTTCCACTTGGATGAAGCTTTTATGAAGCGAAACATGAATGGGAAAAGTTTGGCATTATTTGCTGCTCTATTTTAGAAAACGCTTTGTTTATTAAGTGGAGCGTACCACTAGAGGTGAACGTTTCTTATAGCAGACTACATCATGTGAGATATGATAGGCATATAAGCCTTCTTGAGGCATTAAATGTTTTGAGAATGCATAATGAATATTTTTAAATCTTTCTTGTCGAGTCTTATGGAAGTAAATCCTGTTAAGGAGAAGTTAAATGGAACCCGTTAGAATGAGATTGCTTGCAGACTGAATTTTGTTAAAAATCTTCGTCTTCTGAGATATGAAGAGGAGAACAAATGAAATAGATTGCGCGACGATTCTTAAGATTTAATTTAAAAAGAGGCGGGGAAGTGAATAGTATATCTGCTAACAAACAAAAGAACAAAAAAGAAGGTTGATGCCAAAAACAGCTTAAACTTCCATTCTTCCAAAAAAATGAACTGGTATCGAGATAGCTGAGAAGTTTAAGAGGTTTCGTTTAGTATTTTTAAGATTTTCGGAAAAGAGGTTATGAGTATTTCTCACTTTTGGTTTTGCAGAGGGTGGTGCAAATTATAGGTGTTTAGGTTTATGCAAATAAATTATGATCGTGCTCAAGTTTTAAAATGTGACCTAAGACACAGCCATTTTCTGTTCCTTTATGCGAGTAACTTAGCTTTCTTTAGAATATTTTGTTTAAGGCATCGCTTTTTTCTGCCTTATCTCATGATTTTGGAGCTGAAGGATAAACAAGCCATTTGAGTTTCTAGGGTAAGGATGCCGTCAGATACTCGGTAGGGGGGCGTGATCTTAAGAACTAATACCGTGAAATGCGGGTTTGATTTAATGGTTTTGGTGAGGAAGACAAAAAGTTTGAGAGGCGGATAGCTTCTTATTTTGAATGATGTATCAATGAAAAGGGCTTTCATTTATTGAAAAAGAATAAGCTCATATTCAGCAGGTGTGAGATGAAGTAAGAGAACATCGTAATACCAAGCTGCAGTTATGCTGCTAAAGAACATAATGGCGCTAGTGATGAGCAATGGTATGTCTAGTTGGTATGGTGGTTATTCTCCCTCCTGCTACAAGTCCGATACAGAGCGCCATTGGTTTGCACATTCACGGGCTTGTTTTAAAGAGACATCTCTTAAGGCACCCAATCCCATTTCACGACGGCGCTCGTGAATGGTACAACGGTAAATCCATTGAGCACCTCCATCTTTACGCTTATGAAGTAACAAGCCGGCACCATCATTATATTTGCCAGCTCGTGGGTGTTGCGATAGACCTTGCATTAAGACGGTTCATAAGAGCCATTTTTAGTCATTTCTTGTACAGTTTTTATCCACACACTCATCCCGCTTGTGATGTGCAAGTAAGTGGTTTTAGTTGATTCAACATAAACAGATTTGAAATGAGAGAATCTGATGATATTGAGAGCTCTCATTCAAGTTGTAGCGTAATAAAATTTCATTATAAATCAATATGTTGTATGTAATAAAGCACCTTAGGCAGTGAGGTCACTAAAATTATGACGCATGAGCTTTAGCGGCAGTGATGAATATTCTCAGGCAGGGGTTTTCTTGTCGAGCTTTATGTGAGTAAACCATATAAATGGGGAAGCTGAGAGGAACCTGTCCAGAGAAAGTGAACTGTTTACAAATCGTTGCTGATAGGAATCATCGTCCTTTGAGATGTTGAGAGGAAATCACAATTCTTATGAAATCTGTCTTTTGAGGTGTTCTGATATTGAAGTGAGCAGGTGGAATGCGTTAGACAAGAAGCTGAGTTATTATTGTTTACAGATCAATAGAGTTTACAAATTTTCGTTCTTTTTCTGGGAGGAAACCAGATAAAAAGTGATCTTAGAGAGCGAAATGATTTCAAAAAAGATTGCGATAAAAAACGTGGGGTATTTGTAGCTGTGTGCGTTTTGAGCTTATTCCTATCTGTGATCTAAAATGCTCTTAAGAAGATGCTTTTTAGAATAAGAGATTGTTACTAATATATTGACTTATAATGATAGTTTAACATTCTCTCTGTTGAATGAGAAATCTAAGTATCATAAATTTTCTCATTTTAAATCTATTAAAATTACTTCTTTGCATGTCATACGAGGTTGGTATGTTTGTGTTTAAGAAAGGCGTAATGCATGCCTCTTACCAATCATCCCAAGAGGCTTGAGCTATCGTAATACTTGGGGGCGGCAAAATATAGGGTGGGGTGGTTTGCATTTTTATGAAGCGTAAAGACGGTGGTATAAATAGATCTCTATAACAAGTCTGAAGATCTTATAGTTGTCTGGGGGCTCTATTTACAAGAGCTTATATATTGAGATGGCATGTACAGATCCCGTGCTGTGAGATATGTTTGGGATGTAAGAGATGTTTTGGGTGAATGTGCAATACAGTGATACATGTATTGTGGGGTGTTCTGTGTTGTATGAAGGTAGCTCTGTCGAGCTTTTATAGAAGCAACCTCTTGTGGAAGAGTATGAGAGAAAGGTATGAAGAGGTCAGAAGATGGCAAGATTTTTAAAAAGTCAGAGGGATAAAGATTAGAATGCGGTTCTGATATAGACTTGGAGCGTTTTAATATATTGGAATATGAGAATGCGGATTTGATTGATCTGTTGTATTGCGCTTTCAGCATTGTTCTTTTTAACAGGATAGGCAATGAAATGGATATCAGGCATTAAATATTTAAGTTCTCGCATCGAGCGCCACACATGGTAATCATGGGTGACGATATAAAGGGTTTTATAGTGGTGTTTTTTGATCCAATCGGCGCTTTCTTTAGCATTTCCTCTGGTGTTAATCGCTTGATGCCCGATGTCAATACAACAGGAGATAAGCCGTCGGGTAATATGCATGTTATGCATGAGACTTTTCAGGTTGGTTGTGGTATTTACACCACTGATGAGGAGACGTGAACCAAGCCCCCTTTGTAAGAGATTAAGTCCTGTCTCTATTCGGTTTTCTCCGCCTGTCAGCACAATGATGGCATCAGCTTTGGGGAGAGGCTGTGGGGGAGAAAGTCGTTCAGTTTTTTCAGAAAAAATAATAAAACCGCTCCAGAAAATGAAAACAATGATTGAAAGAGTAAGGGTTGTCGGTGGAAAATAGCGAAATAAAAAGCGGGGAGACCAACTATAGTGGAGCCGTTTTGGAAGAGGACGTTCTAAATTGTTTTGCGTCAATGAGTTGTAAGTGTTGTGAGTCATAAAATTAAAATAAACCGTTTTCACATTGATCGATTTTTTTCAGTTGTGTTAAAATAGTCATGCGGTTTGTAAGGGTGGTAAGAAAAGAAACGAAAATAATAAGAAAAATGATTTTTCCGTAGGGGATGGAACTTATGGAAAGATGTCCAAACAAAGCTGTTATTTGGCTAGCTTCCACTCTTCCCAAGTTATAATTCGTCCAGAGACAAAAGGCTGAAAACAGAAATATGCTTGTAAGACCACCATATAAAGCACCACGCAGCGCGGTTTTAAAAAAATGCCAGTCAAATTGGCGAGCAATGAAAAGAGTTTCAGTACCAAGGAAATATAAGACATTGATAATATGTGTATTTTCTGCCAATGCATTGCGAGTGGCAAAAATGATGGTGAGGATAAGAGAACCTAGAACCAATGCTAAAATTGAAAAACCAATGAAAACAGTGGTGTGTGCCATGGTCGCAAAACGATGAACCCAAACACGGTGATCATCAAATTGACCTCCTGGAATTTGGGTTTTAATGGCGTGATTAATGGCTGCAAAATTGATTTTTTCATCCCCATTCAGGGTCACAATGATGAGGCGGGGAAGGGGTAGTTCATTGACATTGAAGCCTGTTCCAAGCCATGGCTCCAGTAACTTTTCTGTAGCTTTTTGGTCAACAATTTTTGCATCTTGTACACCAGAAAATGTTTTAACCAATTGTACGGCATCACGGAGTGCTTTGTTGATATCAACATTGTCAATGGGGCGTATTTGTATTGTTGCTTCATAGCTAATCTGATTACTCCAATTTTGGGCGGCATGTTGGACTAAATCAACACCGATTAAGGTGAGGCTTGAAAGAAATGTCATAATAGCAATTACGGCAACCAATGCTTTTCCAGAAATATTACCACTGGGAATAATCGCTGTTGTATTTTTTTTATTGCTTGTAAAAATGGGGAAAGACTTATTCATGAATCGTCATCCGTCCGTTATGGAGAAGCATACGCCGTGCTGCAACTTGTTCCATTAAGGCAATATCATGGGTGGCAATGATAACAGCCGTTCCAAAACGGTTTAATTCAATAAACAAACGGAGGAGGCGTTTTGCCAAGGGCGGATCGACATTTCCAGTGGGTTCATCGGCAAGTAGAATTTCAGGTTGATCAATGAGTGCGCGTGCAATGGCTACCCTTTGTTTTTCCCCACCGGAAAGAACCGGTGGTAAAACATGAATATGATCTCCAAGACCTACCCAACAGAGAAGATCTTCCACTTCACTGCGATAGGTTGCTTCTTCTTGTCCTTTAATGCGTAAAGGTAAGGAGACATTTTCATAAGTGGTCATGTGGTCGAGTAAACGAAAATCTTGAAAAACCACACCGATACGTTGTCGCAGCGCAGGGAGCTCTTGTCGTTTGAGTAATGCTGTGTCTGTTCCAAAGAGATCAATATGACCGCGAGTGGGTTTGAGTGCCAAAAACATAAGACGCATCAGCGACGTTTTCCCTGCTCCAGAGGCACCTGTGAGAAATTGAAATGATCCAGGAGGAATATGAAAGCTAATATCACGAAGGACCTCAGGGCCCATTCCATAGCGTAGGCCGACATTTTCAAAATGAATCACTTTTTATTATTACTCCTGATTTTATATTGCATCATTTATTCTAAAAACTCTTACTTTCATTGCTTTAGATTTTTGTTGTAAGCTTGTTTATTTTAGATTTCATGGTTTTCAATATTTTTTATACACCCTCGTTATCGATAAATATTTTTGCTCAAGAATATTATCACTTATACTTTCTTTTTTTAGCCTTATTTATGATTTTAGCAGGAATTTCAAAGGGATTCTAGCATAAACATCAGAACTATTTTTCCTTCTTACTCAGAGGCTTTTTTTTGCATTGAGTGGACATTAGGTGATTTTAAAAAGCTATGTTGCTCTTTTTATCTTACTTTCTTATTCTTGTTCGCATCCCAATCTTGAGGTTTTTGCTTAAATTATTTCTTACCTGTTATGAAAAAAAGCGTTTGTTGTTAGAATGATTGAGCTTCTCATGCATTGTTTTGTTTTTTATTCTCCTTGGTGGTTTTCGTAATAATGCTGAGATAATTTTAGCAAAAAAAACAAAAACCACCGTATGTTGTATTGCGTCGTGTTTTTTAGTTTTGTCGGTTGGCAATCAGATCTTCAACAACTTGTGGTTCGGCAAGGGTTGAAATATCTCCGAGAGTATCAAAATCGTTTTCAGCGATTTTTCGTAAAATACGTCTCATAATTTTCCCTGATCGTGTTTTGGGAAGCTGCGGAGCAAACTGAATTTTATCCAATATGGCAATAGAGCCTATTTCTTGTCTCACATGCTTGATAAGGTCTTTTTGCAATTCTTCACTTGGCGCTGTTCCTTCCATGAGAGTCACAAAACTATAAATTCCTTGTCCTTTAATGGGATGCGGGTAACCCACAATAGCTGCTTCTGATACAGCGGGATGAGAAACAAGAGCTGATTCAATTTCAGCAGTTCCTAACCTGTGCCCCGAGACATTGAGAATGTCATCAACCCGTCCTGTGATCCAATAATAACCGTCGCTATCGCGCCTACAGCTATCGCCTGAAAAATATTTTCCTTTATAGGAGGAAAAATAAGTTTGAATAAAGCGTTCATGATCCTTATAAAGTGTGCGCATTTGTCCGGGCCATGAATCACTGATACAAAGATTGCCTTCTGCTTCACCTTCTAAAACATTGCCTTGGGCATCAACAATTTGGGGTTGAACACCAAAAAAAGGACGTGTGGCCGATCCTGCTTTGAGGGGTGTTGCACCGGGCAAGGGCGTGATCATATGCCCTCCTGTTTCCGTTTGCCACCATGTATCGAGAATCGGACAACGGTCATTTCCAATTATATGATAAAACCATTCCCATGCTTCTGGATTAATCGGTTCTCCTACCGTGCCTAAGAGACGCAACGATGTTCTGTTTGAGTGTTCAACAAACGAATTTCCTGCTCCCATTAAGGCGCGGATAGCTGTTGGTGCTGTATAGAGCGTATTGACTTGGTGTTTGTCGACAATTTCCCAGAATCTGCCTTTGTCAGGAAAGGTTGGTGTGCCTTCAAACATTAAAGTGGTCGCACCATTGCATAAAGGTCCATAAACCAAGTAAGAATGACCGGTTATCCAACCAATGTCAGCCGTGCACCAGTAAACTTCATTGGGGTGGTAATCAAAAACATATTGGTGAGTCATCGAGGCAAAAACAAGATAGCCCGCTGTGGTATGCAAAACACCTTTAGGTTTGCCTGTTGAGCCTGAAGTATAAAGAATAAAAAGTGGATCTTCAGCATTCATTGGTTCTGGTGGACAAGCTGTTTTGGCATGAGCTATCTCTTCGTGGTACCAAAAATCACGCCCCTCTACCCATTGAATGGGTCCACAAGTTCGCCGTATAACCATGACTTGGTCCACATGCACGTTTTGGCGCGCTGCTATCTCAATAGCATGATCAACATTGTCTTTTAAGTTGATCCGTTTGCTGCCACGCAAGCCTTGATCAGCGGTAATAATGAAGGTTGATTCACAATCGACAAGGCGTCCTGCTATTGCCTCAGCAGAAAAGCCAGCAAAAATAACCGAATGAATAGCACCAATGCGGGCGCAGGCGAGCATAGCATAGGCTGCTTCGGGTACCATGGGGAGATAAATGGTTACTTTATCGCCTTTCTTAATGCCACGACTTTTCAAAAGATTAGCAAAACGACAAACATGTTCATAAAGCTCGTTATAGGTTATTTTTTTATCATGGTAAGGATTATCTCCTTCCCAAATGAGTGCGATTTTGTCTCCATGGGTTTTCAGGTGGCGATCAATGCAATTATAGGCAACATTTGTTATCCCATCTTCGTACCATTGAATGGAGACATCTCCGTTAAAAGAAGTGTTTTTTACTTTTGTAAAAGGTTTAAACCATTCAATGCGTTGACCATGTTTTGCCCAGAAGCTTTCTGGATCATCGATGCTTTCTCGATACCACTGTTGATAAGTTTCCTCATCGAGTAAAGTATTTTTTTTGATCTCTTCTGATACTGGATAGATTTTTTCAGTCATGTTTCCCTCTTTTTATTGTTTTGAAAATCTGCCTCTGTATTTTTGTATGGTTATATTTGTGGCAGAGTTTTCCCAAAAGCTTTTCATTGTGAGGTTAGACTAAATGACAAAGATTAGAATAGTCAATTTTTAAATCTGATACGTTTTTCTTAAAAAGGTATTTTATGCTTTTAGGATATTTAAATGTGGCAAAGTCTATTGCGGTATAGAGCCTTTTATAAACGCACAAAGGCATTAAAAAATATCATATAAAAAGGGAGATGAAGGTGCTTTATTGATTATCGCTTTAAATGTTTTTTATTTTGTATTCCCTTATTCAAATAAGAATAAGTTCATTAATAATTAATTAAACCAAAATATCAAAAATAATGAAAAGAATTACTGTATATAAAGTTTATTTTATAGTTACTTTCCAAATGTAACTACCATTTTTAAAAACCAATAGCATATATAGGGATAAAGACAATGAGAATACAAAACATTCTTACGATTTCATAACAAATATTCATTATAAAAAAATTCTGATTATAAGATGTGATCCACAATAGATATCTCTGAAAATTATTTTATCCACAGATGTAGATATTTAATTTGGTATATTCTTACAAATATACTTACAAAATTATTTAACTTCAGAGAGATATCTTTGTCGCTATATGACCGAATGTGCTGCATGAACCAAAAATATTAATTCTCCTTAATTATCTACATTAAAAGTAGTATCATAATGATACATTTCAAATGTCTATCATGTATTTTTAGAAAAATGTCAAAGATAAATTTTAAAAATAACAATAAAAATACTGTATAAATAATATCTATACTATGTATACATGAAATCTTCTTCTTAAGAAGATAATAATATTATTTGCAATATTTTAAAATATAAGAAATATCCCCTGTTTTTCCTTAATTAAAGTTTAAAATTAGAAAAATTAGGCATATGAAAAGTTGAAGGTTTTCTCTTTGTTTACGAGATCGACAAAGGAATAATGATAAAGGAATATCGTTATTGAAATCGTTCTCATTTCAATTGTTTTGCGGGTATGTATTGTGCGCATATGCACGGGATTCGTTCTTTTATTTTTCAAGCGGATATTGACTGTATTTTACGCTTTGTAGAGCATAGATAGTCTCTATGCTATCGTTGACCTTATAGATTGCTATCATGTTGTTTAGCGCGGTTCTTGGTGCTCTATTGGGTATTTGAGATGTTTATTTTGCTCAAGTGACTTACATGAAAGAGTTTTGTTACTGTATTATGCAGCCATAAGCCTCTTTTTGTCTGCTTTACACCATTGGCATGTGGGGAAATTGTTTACGCGTGTTGGAGAAGTTAAGAGAATTCATGATTTTCAATGGAAATCATTGCGATGATCTTATTCAATATTCTTTTGTAATTATTTATTTCGCGACAGTTTTTTCATTCATGCGCAACGCCCCTCTTATCATTTTGCCTTTATATAAGGATTTATTTTTTATATTGCTTTTGCTGGAGAGGCGGTCAGAGGGGAGTAAAGTAGAGCCAATGTGCGAGAATATGAGAGCCAAATTGCAATGCTATCTTGAAGCTATTGTACGTGTTGTGGATGTGCCGGTGAGAGATTTGAGAAACCAGCTTTTTTGCTTATCCTGCTAACAGGATGAAAGAGGGACTGGAATCTTTTTTGCTAGAATTGCTCTTTTATTGATATTGAAGGAAATATTTTTTCTCATTTCTGCTGTTTTTGGTTTGTTCGTAGAATTTTCAATGGGAATTTATATGAAGGGGGAATTGCTTTACACAGGGCGTTTTCCAAATAAAGCAGAGCCAATGCGAAGGACGTTAGAGCCAAACTGTAGAGCGGTTTTGAAGTCACTGGACATGCCCATGGAAAGCTTTGGAAGACCTGCTTGTTTTGCTAATTTTGCTAACAGTGCGAAATAGGGGCCGGGGTTTTCGTCGACAGGGGGGATGCCCATAAGTCCGATGATATCGAGTCCATACTTGTTTTTGCATTGGTTGACAAAAGATGTAGCTTCTTGTGGTGCGATACCACTTTTTTGCGGTTCTAAGCCAATGTTAACCTGAACATAGCAGGGGAGATGCTTTTTTTGCTTTTCCATTTCTTCAGCTAGGCTTTTGGCTATTTTTTCACGGTCAACCGTTTGGATGACATCAAAAAGTTTTACCGCCTCTGCTGTTTTATTTGATTGTAGGGGACCGATGAGATGGAGTTTAATATTTTCAAATTGTTGACGTAAAGCAGGCCATTTTTGTGCTGCTTCTTGTACGCGGTTTTCTGCAAACAAAGATTGGCCTGCTTGCAAAAGGGGTCGTATATCAATAGCAGAAACAGTTTTTGAAACAGCGATAAGTTCAATTTCTTCTACAGGGCGTTGTAGCTCTTGGCATATTGCTGCAATGTCTTTTTGAAGGTTTTGCCATGCTTCAACGGAAGGGGCATCGAGGGGCGTTTGTGTATTCATATTTTTGTGCTTTACCTTTTTTGTTCAAGAGTTGGTCGTTTTTTTTAAAGTTTTATAAAATACTTAGGGAAATATTTCACGAAAATGTTGACGATGAGGTTAATCCATGGTCAAGCATAATAAAACAAGTTTTTGGTTCTGTTTTATTAAAAGAGTATAATGGGAATGACAATTGGACATTATAATATAGGCGAACGCTATAATCCACGTGCGAGAGAAAAAAAATGGCAAGAAATTTGGGATGAAAAGAAAATTTTTCAGACTCTTCAAGAAGATGCTCGTGAAAAATATTATGTTTTAGAAATGTTTCCTTATCCTTCTGGCCGTATTCACATGGGGCATGTGCGCAATTATGCCATGGGGGATGTGGTTGCACGCTATAAAAGGGCAAAGGGATTTAATGTGCTTCATCCCATGGGGTGGGATGCTTTTGGTATGCCAGCTGAAAATGCTGCTCTGCAAAGTAAAGTGCATCCTAAAACTTGGACCTATCAAAATATTGCGGTCATGCGCGGGCAATTAAAACAATTAGGACTCTCACTCGATTGGGCGCGTGAATTTGCAACTTGTGATGTGGAATATTACCACCGCCAACAAATGTTGTTCCTTGATTTCTATCAAAAGGGGTTGGTAGCACGTAAAGTGGCTAAGGTGAATTGGGACCCTATTGATCATACTGTTTTGGCCAATGAACAGGTTGTTGATGGGCGGGGATGGCGTTCTGGTGCGTTGGTGGAACAGCGTGAATTGACGCAGTGGTTTTTCAAAATTAGCGACTTTAGTGAAGATCTCTTGGCTGGGCTTGAAGAGCTGAACCAATGGCCGGAAAAAGTTCGCACCATGCAAAAAAACTGGATTGGAAAATCACAAGGTTTGCTGATTCGTTGGGCTTTAAAGTCGGCGGGTGATGCTGATGATGTTTGTGAGAAATTTGATGAGGTTGTTTGTTATTCAACGCGTCCTGATACACTGTTTGGCGCTTCCTTTTTGGCTCTGTCTGTTGATCATCCTATTGCACAAGCTTTGGCAAAAAAAGACAAAGCGTTGAGTGCTTTTATTGAAAATTGTCGGTGTGGTGGAACGACAACAGCAGCACTTGAAACAGCTGAAAAACAAGGGTTTCTCACGCCCCTTTTGGCTGTTCATCCTTTCGATTCAACAGTACATATTCCCGTTTATATCGCGAATTTTGTGCTTATGGACTATGGAACAGGGGTTGTTTTTGGTTGTCCGGCTCATGATCAGAGAGATTTCGATTTTGCGCGTAAATATGATCTTCCAATAAAACCGGTGGTTTTACCAAAAGGAGAGCAAGCAGAAGATTTTGTTATTACTGAAACAGCTTATACGGGTGATGGGGTGATGATCAATTCCAGTTTTTTGGATGGTTTAACACCCCAACAAGCTTTTGAAGAAGCTGCTAAAAAGCTTGAAAAACAAATGCTCAATGGGCAACCGCAAGGGAAGAAAACAGTGCAATTTCGTTTGCGTGATTGGGGGATTTCACGTCAACGTTATTGGGGGTGCCCCATTCCGATGATCCATTGTACAACTTGTGGGGTTGTTCCTGTTCCACGTGCCAATTTACCGGTTGTGTTGCCTGATGATGTTACTTTTGATCAACCAGGAAATCCTCTTGCACGACATGAAAGGTGGCAGAATGTTACTTGTCCTTCCTGTGGTCAACCTGCCAAACGCGAAACCGATACCATGGACACATTTGTTGACTCTTCTTGGTATTATGCACGCTTTACGGCTCCTTTTGCGCAGGGACCTGTTGACAAACAAGCAACAGCTGAATGGTTGCCTGTGCAACAATATATTGGTGGAATTGAGCATGCCATTTTGCATCTTCTTTATGCGCGCTTTTTTATGCGTGCTATGAAATTGGTCGGTCATGTGACGGTAGATGAGCCTTTTAAGGGGCTTTTTACCCAAGGGATGGTGGTGCATGAAACCTATCGGGATGATCAAGGGTGGGTTTCTCCAGCAGAAATTTCGATTGTTGAAAAAGATGGAAAGCGGTGTGCTTATAAATTAACCGATCAAAGTAAAGTGACGATTGGTTTGATTGAGAAAATGTCAAAATCAAAAAAGAATGTCGTTGATCCTGATGATATTATTGCATCTTATGGCGCTGATACTGTGCGTTGGTTTGTGTTGTCAGATTCTCCTCCCGAGCGGGATGTCATTTGGACAGAATCTGGTGTTGAAGGTGCACATCGCTTTGTACAGCGTGTTTGGCGCCATGTGGCTGTGAGTGCTTCTATTTTAAAGGATGTGGCGCCTTGTGCAGGGCATCAGGGGGCGGCTTTGGAACTCTCAAAGGTCGCACATCGCACGCTTTGCGCTGTAGAAGATGATTTGGAAAAATTCGCTTTTAATCGGGCTATTGCACGCCTTTATGAATTCTTGAATATTATGGCACCGTTGTTAAATAGGATAGAAAGTGTTGACGATGAAATGAAAGCTTCTTTACGTCAAGCTATGGATTTTTTTCTTGCCATGATTGCACCCATGATGCCCCATTTAGCAGAAGAATGTCATGCTGCTTTAGGAGGAAAAACTTTAATGTCTGCGCTTGCTTGGCCTGTTTATGATCGTGCGTTAACCGTTGCGGAATGCTATACTTTGCCAGTACAAATTAATGGTAAAAAACGCGGTGAGGTGAGCGTTGCAGCAACTGCTGATGAGGTGATGATTAAAGAAGCGGTTTTGGCGTTAGATTTTGTAAAGGCGCAACTGGTTGAAAAGCCTGTGAAAAAAATCATTGTTGTTCCACAAAGGATTGTGAATGTCGTTTTTTAGAAGTTCTATTCTTGTCATTTTAGCTGGTGTATTCACACTGTTGTGTGGATGCAAAGTTGAACCGCTTTACCGTCAAGAGTTGCAGAGTGCAATGACAATGGATTCTGCTTCTTATGGGAATCCTGCTTCTGGACAAGCTTCTTTGGGGTTAGCGCAAAAGCTTGCTTCTATTGTTGTAGAAGAACCTTCGGATCGTTTTGGTCAAATGGTGCGCAATCATCTGCTTTTTCTTTTGTATGGAAATGGTGCTAAACCTTCTCTACCTGCTTATCAATTGGCATTACAGATATCCGTCTTTACAAGAGAATCTATGCAGATAGAGGTTGATTTCGAGAAAAAGAGAAAGGGACGACCTTCTGTTGGAACTGTTATGAGCAGAGCTTCTTATACTTTGCAGGATATGAAAAATACTCTTGTTGCAAAAGGAACAGCAATGATGAATGCATCTTTTGAGCAACTTCGTCAAGAATATGCAACGCTGCAAGCAGAAGAAGATGCAAAAAAACGTGTTGCGGAAGAGTTGGCTGAACAGATCTTTTTGTTACTTTCAAAAGATCTTTCCAATAAAATTTCTAGACATTAAGCAATATTTTGTCCTGTTTTTTTCCAGTCGTCGAGGAATATTTGCAACCCTTTGTCGGTGAGAGGATGTTTGACTAGTGCTTTTAAGATTGCTGGTGGAACTGTTGCAACGTCAGCACCGCTTAGTGCTGCTTCTTTGACATGATTAACGGTGCGGATTGAAGCGGCCAAGATTTGTGTTTCAAAGTTATAGTTATCATAAATTGTGCGAATTTCATGAAGCAGTTCACTTCCATCATTTCCACAATCATCAAGTCTACCAATAAAAGGTGAAACGAATGTTGCGCCTGCTTTGGCGGCAAGTAAGGCTTGATTGGCAGAAAAACAAAGTGTGAGATTTGTTTTTAGTCCTGCTGCTGTGAGAGCTTTACAGGCTTTTAATCCATCGAGTGTTAAAGGAAGCTTGATACAAATATTGTCGGCAACCTTTGCTAAAACAGCTGCTTCTTTCATGATGCTTTCAAATTCCGTTGCTGCAACTTCAGCAGAAACAGGTCCGCTAACGAGAGCACAAATTTCTTTTGTAACATCAAGAATATTGCGTCCTGATTTTAGGATAAGAGAGGGATTGGTGGTAACACCATCAACAAGGCTTAAATTCTGTAACTCTTGAATTTCTTCAATATTGGCGCTATCCACAAAAAATTTCATCTCTAACCTCTTTTTTTTAGCTTTATCCTATTTTTTGTTATGCGCTATTGTTGACTGCAAAAGCAAGAGAAAGAATTAATATCTGTGTAAAGAACAAGAATGCTATGGTGTTAATCATGTATCCGTTTTCGGTAAAGAAATATGATTTATCGTTTCCACACCCATTTCATAGTGTTGCTCGTGATAAGGCATAGAATTCATTGCGTACCAACATTTTTGCGTATTGGCATCTTTGCGTAGCGGTGTTTTTATATTTATGGAAATAAGCTAGCATTATCAAACACTTTGCTCATTTCCTATTTGCGATTGCTCTTGATATTTGAGAGTGCATCATAAGATACCTTCCTTTTTTAGGGGGTATGTTTAACTTTGTTTTTGATGAAAGCGGATGGATTTATTTTGTCGTAAAACACTGTTGAAGAACGCCTGTAAAATTTTACGCATGAAGGGTTTTTTTATGGTCAATTACATTGATTTATTCTGTTTTCCCCATTCTTCAAAAATACGCTTTTGTGCTGCTTGTATTGTTGCTTGATTTTCAATCAAGCTGAAAGATGTATACACGTGTTTTCACTTTTTGGCACAAAGCCAAGGTGAATATTGTAACGGCTCCATTTGCAATATTATTCTCCTTATAATTAAAATCATGGGATACTTTTTTATCAATAAGGATTTACAAATGTTCCTCGATGGGTTTGAAATGAAAAAAAATCATCGTATGGAGGGTTTTTATTACAATAGGTAAAATGATGATTATATCTTTATAAATCAGTTTGTTGAAGATAAATTGAGATATGAGGCGGTAAAAAAATAAAAGTGTGCGTTGGGAAGAGGTCACACTATGGGATCGCTTTGTTGAAGGATGCACTTAACCGATAGCATGTTGAATGCTTAATAGTGATGCGTTTTATTTACACAGAAGAATAGTGCTGTTTTTTTGCTATAGAGTTTTTTATTATAGACGATGAGATTGGTCCTTTTATTGGCACTTTGGTGATGGAATGCGTGTTAAAAAGAATTTTTGTTAGAAAAGTGTTGTGATAAGGGGGGATTGAATCCTGCAATGAATTTTATAAGAGTGTTTAAAGATAAGGTGTAGACTTGTTGATGCTCAATAGGTCGTAGATTGGTTTACAAGATGAATTCAAACATGATAGAGGAAAAGATTGTATCCGTATTGGTTCCTCTTCCTGTTGCTCACGCTTATAGTTATAAAGTTCCATCTTCTATGGAGGTGAACGTTGGTTCCTTTGTTCGGGTTCCGTTGATGGGGCGTGAGCTTTGCGGTTTTGTTGTAGATGTTGGAGAGCAGACAGCCGATGGTCACAAGTCTGCTTCGGTGGCGCGTGAAAAATTACGCTCTCTGCTTCATGTTTTTGATTGCCCCCCATTAAAAGCAGAAATGATCACATTTTTGCGTTTTGTTAGTCGCTATACAATGGCGCCTTTTGGTCTTGTAGCACGATTGGTTTTGTCGGTACCGGCTGCTTTAGAGCCGGAAGCGCAGATGCTGGGTTTGCGATATTGTGGTGGAAATGTAGAACGTCTCACACCAGCGCGGTCACGGATTTTGGAATTGGTGCGTAATGAGAAGATATGGACACGTTCTGGTCTGGCACATGCGGCTGGAACTTCGGTTTCTGTTGTTGAAGGTTTAAAAGCGCTAGGAATTTTTGAAGATGTTAAGGTTCCTGCTCCTGATCTTGTGGCAATGCCTGATCCTGATTTTTGTCCCCCTCAGTTGCAGGGAGCGCAAAGTGAAGCAGCAACATTATTGCGGGAAGGTGTTTTATCTTCTCAGTTTCAAGTTTTTTTGCTTAATGGTGTTACGGGTTCAGGAAAGACAGAGGTTTATTTTGAAGCGGTTTCTCAAGCCTTTAAAGAGGGCAAGCAGGTTTTAATTTTATTGCCGGAAATTGCTTTAACACAGCAGTTTTTAGATCGTTTTTATACACGTTTTGGCGCTGCGGCAGCAGAATGGCATTCTGATTTGACGCCACGTCGTAGAGAACGCGTCTGGCGACAAGTTGCAGAAGGGCGGGTGCGTGTTGTTGCGGGGGCTCGTTCGGCGCTTTTTCTTCCCTTTCATGAGCTTGGCTTGATTGTTGTCGATGAAGAGCATGATAGCGCTTATAAACAAGAAGAGCGCATTTTTTATCATGCGCGTGATATGGCTGTTGCACGGGGCTCTTTTGAGCATTTTCCTGTTATTTTATCTTCAGCCACACCGTCGATTGAAAGCCAAGCCAATGTTTTAAAAGGGCGTTATCAAAAGGTGCATTTACCTTCCCGTTTTAAAGAAGCTGCACTTCCACAGTTGCGGGTGGTTGATATGCGCCAAGGAGGGGTGCAAAAGGGGCGCTTTATTTCCTTTGCTCTTGAAAGGGCTTTAAAACAAACGCTTGATAAGGGCGAACAAGCTCTTCTTTTTCTTAATCGTCGTGGTTATGCACCTTTAACTTTATGCCGAATTTGCGGACATCGTTTTCATTGTACCGATTGTTCAAGTTGGTTGGTCGAACATCGTGCGCAAGGGCAACTGAAATGTCATCATTGTGGATATCATGAACCACTTCCTCAAGCCTGTCCTGAATGTGGGACATTAGATCATCTCGTGGCTTGTGGACCGGGTGTGGAAAGAATTGCCGAAGAAACACAAATGCTTTTTCCTCAAGCGCGATCATTGATCCTTTCAACAGATCTCAAAGGAGGGATTGGGAAGTTGCGAAGCGAATTACAAGCCATTGCAAATGGCGATGTGGACATTATTATTGGAACACAGTTAGTCGCTAAAGGACATCATTTTCCCAAGCTCTCTCTGGTTGGCGTTATTGATGCTGATCTTGGTCTTGCCAATGGCGATTTACGCGCAAGTGAACGTACCTATCAGCTGCTTTCTCAAGTTACCGGAAGAGCAGGGCGTGTGGGATTGAAAAGTTTAGGATTATTGCAAACTTATCAACCAGATCATCCGGTTATCAAAGCCTTACTTGCATGCCAGCCAGAAGATTTTTACACACGTGAGATTGCAGCGCGTCAGCATTATCATTTGCCTCCCTATGGGCGGCTTGCCTCTTTGATTATCTCTGCACAACAGCGCCAAGCAGCAGAACATTATGCGCGCGCATTGCGTCAAGCAGCGCCACGGGAAAAAAATATCTCGGTTATGGGACCAGCAGAAGCGCCTTTGGCTTTGGTTCGGGGGCGTTATCGTTTTCGGCTTTTGCTGCAAGGACAGCGTTCTTTTGATATACAAGGGTTTATACGTGCAATGCTTAGTGGTACACCCAAAATGCCCAGTTCCGTTCGGGTTCAAATTGATATTGATCCGCAAAGTTTTTTCTAAAACCAGTATCGCATAAAGTGAAGGTCTCTTTGCTTAAGGTGCTTTACTTGAACTCTTATATTATTCAGAATAAGCATCCAGGCAGCAAAATATGATACATGTACATTGTATTAAGTAGAGCTACGGGAAAAAATATCTTTGTTATAGAACCAGCAGAAGCGCCTCTCTTCTTCGAGGGCACTATCATTTCGGCTTTTACTCCTTTTTTGTATGAGGGACAGTATTCTTTTGATAGGCGGATTCTTTTTATAAGGGCTTAAAATGCTTAGCTGTACACCCAAAATGCCCAGTTCCGTTCGCGTTCAAATTGATATTGATCTATGCTTTTTCTAAATCAGTGCAATATAGTGCCATATAAAGTGACGCTATGTGGGCTTAATGAGGGACGTGTTTTTGATATTATTTGACCTTAAAGCCTTATGAAGCGGCGTTCATAAGATGTATCAGCGCTGTACGAGTCGTACCTGCGTTTATATGCTAGATTAGGGCGAGAATATTGCATATATCTATTTTATTTATCTTTGACGAGAACACGGACTCATTTTGGAGCGTGAAGGTCAAAATGAGCATTCATCGTTGTCATCCTTATTCATTCGGCTCTAGAATTTTCAAAAGCATCCATAATAATAATTTTTATAAATAATAAATATTGATTTATAGTGATAATATGCCGTTATTCATATTATAGCCTCAACTATCGTAGGATTCTCTTATTTAAAATCTATTTATATTGATCAATCAAAACCATTCGTTTGCATGTTACAGATGGGGGAGCATGTGTCGCGTAAAACTATACAAGAGAGGACCAAAATACCTAATCATCTCAAGAATTAAGGGCTGTCGTAAAATTGGGAGATGGCAAAGTGTGTGATGGTGCCGGCTTGTTCTTTCATAAGTGTAAAGATGGGGCTGCTCAATGGGGTTACCATTATAGCATTCATAGGCGTTGTCGTGAAATGGAGATTATCCATTGTTTCATGCTTTTATTACTTTCGTTCTCTAATGGGGGCACATTTTTCATGTAAAGCAGAACGCCCAAAGCGGAATATTACAGAACATCTATTGTATTACTACATTCATATGCTTGTTTAAGCAAATGTTTCTCAGCATACTCGAATTCATTTTACGATGTTTTTCGAGTGTAGAATATCAAAGCTTTCATGAATGAAAAAACCACGTTAAGGCTCCCCATCTTTATTTCATAAAGGTATAAAATGGCGCCATTTATTATTTAGCTTTGAGTATTACGAAAACTCTTAGTACTTGAGAGCGTTTATAAGAGGTGTTGTTTTCTTTAATCATTTCCTTTTTTATTTGTGATGAAGCAAGGGAGTGATTTTGATAAAAAAATTTGAAAAGAGAGAATCTTTCGATATTTGAAGCTCATCCGGTATGAAAAATGATATATTATCATTATAAATCAATGTTTTGTATATTAAAAGAGTGTGCTTACAAGAAAATATTACTTGGTAAAATTTTTTAAAAGGAGTGGGTATTTGAAGAAAAAAGATCAATGTTTTCTTTAATTTTTAGGAGGATATTCATTGTTTTTTCTTTCTTATCAGTTTGAAATAATAGACTTTTTCAGTCGCCGTCGTCTTTCGTTAAAGGTTTTGTGGTGATAAAGGGAATGTTTTGTTATGGTGACAAGAGCGTTTGGTGACAAGAGCGTTTGAAGAAAAATCAAAGAGAGTGAAAAAATCGCTCAGAGAATGTCAAAAAGAGGCATAAAAAAACTGTGATGCCATCCTGTATATCTAAAAAAATGCTTTTCAAAAATATTTTGAATATTTTATTAAAATTTTTGAAAAGCAGCGATTTGTGGTGTTGCGAGTCGGCTATGTCTATGCTAGAAACCAAGTGATTTTTGTTCTAGGTTTTAAGAAGAAGATTCTTAAGATTGAGAATGTCTGTTTCATTTCATCTGATAACTATCAGAGAGTCGCTCAAGGGAAAGAGGCGGTATTTCGTGTCGGATTCATTTTCTCTCATACCGCTGCCGTTGGTAGATCAACGCTATGCGCAAGCGCTTTTTGATTGCGTTCAAGAAGCCGGAAACGTCGAAAAGGTTGAAAAGGCAGTAGAGGATCTTTTGCTTGTTTTGGAGAATAAGGATTTAAAATTCTTTGTGCTCAGTCCATTCTTTTCAGTTAAAGAGCAAATTAAGGTGATGCAATCTGTTTGTGCAAACATCAAATTTGCTGATAAAAACGCAGGGCAGGTCATTGGTAATTTTTTACGCGTTATTGTAATAAACCGTAGGCTTAGTGCCGTATTTGGTATTTTACATGCTTTCCAGCGTTGTGTTGCACGCGCTCGTAGGCAGGTTACTGCGCAAATTGTTTCTGCGCGCCCCTTAAGTTCTCAACAAAGACAAGAGTTGTGTGAGGCTTTGGAAGGTGTTGTTGGAGGAAAAGTCTTGCTGCACATCATTGTGGATCCAACAATTCTTGGTGGATTAATCGTTCGTGTGGGGTCGTCTCAAATTGATACGTCTCTTCTCACAAAATTGTCTTCGCTTAAGCTTGCATTGAAAAAAGAGGTCAGCTGATGGATATTAGACCATCTGAAATTTCAAAAATTCTAAAAGAGCAAATCAAAAACTTTGACCAAAAGGCTGAGGTTTCAGAAATTGGTTGGGTTCTCTCTGTGGGAGATGGTATTGCTCGCGTTTATGGTTTGGATAATGTCCAAGCAGGGGAAATGGTCGCCTTTCCAAACGGTGTGCGCGGTATGGCACTCAATTTGGAAGTTGATAATGTTGGTGTGGTCATTTTTGGCTCAGATCGTGATATTCGTGAAGGTGATTGTGTAAAGCGGTTAGGCGCTATCGTCGATGTTCCTGTGGGCCCCGCTTTGCTTGGGCGTGTGGTTGATGCGTTGGGAAACCCTATAGATGGTAAGGGGCCCATTAAAGCAACAGAGCGTCGTCGTGTCGATGTTAAGGCTCCTGGAATTATTCCGCGTCAGTCTGTCCATGAACCGATGTCGACCGGATTGAAAGCGATTGACGCACTCATCCCTATTGGACGGGGGCAGCGTGAATTGGTGATTGGTGATCGCCAAACAGGAAAAACAGCAATTTTGCTCGATACATTTTTAAACCAAAAACCTTTTCATGAAAAAGGGGCTGGACGAGAGCAAGATAAAGTTTATTGTATTTATGTGGCTATCGGTCAAAAACGTTCGACGGTGGCACAATTCGTTAAAGTTTTAGAAGAACGTGGAGCGCTGGAATATTCTATTATTGTTGCAGCGACCGCTTCTGATCCAGCACCATTGCAATTTATTGCACCTCTTGCTGGATGTGCTATGGGTGAGTATTTCCGTGATAATGGGCAACATGCTTTGATCGGTTATGATGACTTGTCAAAACAGGCGGTAGCGTATCGTCAAATGTCTCTTTTATTGCGTCGTCCTCCAGGTCGTGAAGCTTATCCGGGAGATGTTTTCTATCTGCATTCGCGTCTTTTAGAGCGGGCTGCAAAGTTGAATGCGGAAAATGGATCTGGGTCGTTGACAGCTTTGCCAGTTATTGAAACGCAAGCAAATGATGTTTCTGCCTATATTCCTACAAATGTGATTTCGATTACTGATGGACAAATTTTTCTAGAGACTAATTTGTTTTATCAAGGAATTCGTCCTGCTGTAAATGTTGGTCTTTCTGTATCGCGTGTTGGTTCTGCCGCACAAATTAAGGCGATGAAGCAAGTTGCTGGCTCGATTAAAGGTGAATTGGCGCAATATCGTGAAATGGCAGCTTTTGCGCAGTTTGGCTCTGATTTGGATGCGTCAACCCAGCGTTTGTTAAATCGGGGTGCGCGCTTGACAGAGTTGTTGAAGCAGCCACAATTTTCTCCACTCAAAACAGAAGAACAGGTGGTGGTTATTTTCGCGGGTGTGAATGGCTATCTTGATGCTTTGGCGGTTTCTGATGTTGCGCGGTTTGAGCAGGGACTTTTGGTGCTTTTGCGTAGTGATTATCAAGATCTCTTAAAGGCAATTGCTGAGCAAAAGCAAATAACAGATGAGCTGAAAGATAAGTTGATAACTGTTCTTGATACTTATGCGAAAAATTTCTCGTGATGAATTGATGGAATGCTTGAATGGCTTCACTAAAAGATCTTAGAGACCGTATCGCTTCGGTTAAAGCAACACAAAAGATTACCAAAGCTATGCAAATGGTTGCAGCGGCAAGGTTGCATCGTGCTCAAGAGGCAGCGCAGTCTGCACGCCCTTATGCGAAGAAAATGGCTGATATTTTGACCAGTGTTGCTGCTGATGTAGATGGTGTTGATGCGCCTGCTCTTATGCGTGGTACGGGGCGCGATGATGTGCATCTTTTGGTGGTGTGTACTGCTGAGCGCGGTTTGTGTGGTGCTTTTAATGTGCAAATTGCTCGTCGTGCACGTGAACAGATTAAGGCATTGTTGGCGGCTGATAAAATAGTAAAAATTATCACTGTGGGTAAAAAGGGCGCGGATATTTTATCGCGTGATTACAAAGGCTTGATAATTGACCATATCGATTTGCATGCTGTAAAGCGAATTGGTTTTGCAGAGGCAGTGATGATTAGTCAACGAATTGTTGATTTATTCAATGAAGGCGCTTTCGATGTCTGTACGCTGTTTTATTCTGAATTTGTTTCCGTAATTAATCAGCGTCCAACAGCTTTGGATTTGATTCCAATGGTTGCTCCAAAAGCAGCTGTTGGGGCAATAGATGTTGTGGAGCAAACCGATCATAACACAGGTTCACAATCGATTGTTTATGAATATGAACCTGATGCTGCGTCTCTTTTAGAGGCCCTTGTACCACGTAATCTTTCGGTGCAAATCTTTCGGGCTTTGCTGGAAAATGTTGCTGGTGAGATGGGCGCCAAGATGACAGCTATGGATAATGCATCGCGCAATGCGGGTGAAATGATTAGTAAATTGACGGTGGCTTATAATCGTCAACGTCAAGCACAGATTACGACAGAATTGATCGAAATTATTGCGGGCGCTGAAGCGCTTTAAATGGAGAAGGTAAGGATTGATGGTAAAAGCAGTAACCTCAAGCAAAGGAACAGAAAAAGGTGAAAAAAAGAAACCAGCTGCTCGTTCCAGCGTGAAAAAAGCCGCTTCGAAATCTCAAGTGGATGTAAAGGCTTCCTCTGTACCTGCGCGTGATGCAGCTAAAGATACACCTGTAAAAAAAGATACATCCGCAAAAAAAGAAGAGCGTGCAAAAGGCGCTGTTGGTGAAATCAAGCAGATTATTGGTGCTGTCGTTGATGTGCAATTTGAAGGTGAATTGCCAAATATTCTCAACGCTTTGGAAACAGAGAATTTAGGTAATCGCTTGGTATTAGAAGTTGCGCAGCATTTGGGTGAAAATACCGTGCGTACGATTGCTATGGATACGACTGATGGTTTGATGCGGGGCCAAAAGGTTGTGGATACAGGCACACAAATTAGCGTTCCTGTAGGAGAAGCAACGTTGGGACGTATTATGAATGTGATTGGGGAGCCGGTGGATAATGTGGGACCAATCGCTTCAACCAAAACACGTTCTATTCACCAAGAGGCACCTGAATATGTTGAGCAATCGACTGTTTCGGAAATTCTCGTCACCGGTATTAAAGTCGTGGATTTGTTAGCCCCTTATTCTAAAGGGGGTAAAATTGGCTTGTTTGGTGGTGCTGGTGTTGGAAAAACCGTTCTCATTATGGAGCTTATAAACAATATTGCAAAGGCACATGGTGGCTATTCTGTATTTGCTGGTGTGGGAGAACGTACACGTGAAGGAAATGATCTTTATTATGAAATGATCGAAAGCCGCGTGAATGTGAATCCAAAAGAGAATAATGGTTCAACGGAAGGGTCAAAGTGTGCCCTTGTTTACGGGCAAATGAATGAACCACCAGGAGCACGTGCGCGTGTGGCTCTTTCAGGATTGACAATTGCAGAAAGTTTCCGTGATGAAGGACAAGATGTTCTCTTCTTTGTGGATAATATTTTCCGTTTCACGCAAGCAGGAGCTGAGGTATCTGCTCTTTTAGGGCGTATTCCTTCTGCTGTTGGGTATCAGCCTACCTTGGCAACGGATATGGGGGCGTTGCAAGAACGTATTACCAGTACAAAAACAGGCTCTATTACTTCCGTTCAGGCAATTTATGTTCCGGCAGATGACTTGACGGATCCGGCGCCTGCAGCGTCTTTTGCTCATTTGGATGCAACAACTGTGCTTTCGCGCTCTATTGCGGAAAAGGGAATTTATCCGGCGGTTGATCCGCTTGACTCTTTTTCACGTATGTTGGATCCATTGATTGTGGGGGAAGAGCATTACACAGTTGCTTGTCAAGTACAAACCATTTTACAACGTTATAGAGCGCTTCAGGATATTATTGCTATTCTTGGAATGGATGAACTTTCTGAAGATGACAAGTTGCTGGTGGGGCGGGCGCGTAAAATTGAACGTTTCCTTTCACAACCTTTCCATGTTGCGGAAGCCTTTACTGGTTCGCCGGGGAAACTCGTTCCTTTAGAAGAGACAATCAAAGGCTTTAAAGGTCTTTGTGCTGGTGATTATGATGATTTGCCAGAAGCTGCTTTTTATATGGTTGGTTCGATTGATGAAGCACTTGAAAAAGGAAAGCGTCTCATGGCAGAGGCTTCTTAGTAAGAAGCTTCTTATTCAAGAAAAAACTGTCATGGGTATTTTTCGTTAAAAAGGACGCATCGTTGAAGAAAACAGAGAGTCCTTATATCGGGTATTGTGGAGATTTTTGTGGAAAACAATAGAGAAGAGCATTTTTTATTTGAGCTTGTATCGCCTGAAAAAATTGTGTTTTCAGAGCAGGTAGTGTCTGTTGTTCTTCCTTCAGCCTCAGGTTATTTGACAGTTATGGCGCATCATGCGCCATTGGTGGCAAGTATTGTGTTGGGTAGTGTTCGTGTTCGCACCTCTTTGGGTGAAAAATTATTTGCTGTATGCGGGGGCGTTGCAAATATTACCTTTTCGGGCTGCTCTTTATTGGTAGAGCACGTTGTGGCTGTAGAGAATCTTTCTTTTGATGCATTAGAACAGCAGATTTTGCAGATTCAAGCGACGTTAGAAGGAGGGACAAGTGATGAGGACAATCATAAAATAGAGTCTTTTTTCCAGCAGTTGTCAGCTGATGGTGCTGTATTGATAGAAGCGTAGCAGAGTATACAGGAAAAGGTGACATGAGCGGAAAAAAGAGTACGGTTGTGTCTGCTAAAAGGAGCGCAAAACCCTTTCCTCGTCCTGGTCGTGTCTTTGCGGGACCTTTGCCAAAGTGCTTTGTTTATATTTTGGCTTCTCTTATTTTGCAATGGGCTTATGGTTTAGGGGCTAATATTGTTCAGTCTAATATTGTCCATCTTACGGGTGATTTTCATGCAACTTTGGCCGAGACGACATGGCTGGTAGCGGCCTATATGGCGCCAAATGTGAGTGTAGCGATTATGTTGATCAAAATCCGCTATCAATTTGGGCTACGCGCTTTTGCTGAATTATCAATTCTTGGCTTTGTTTTGGTTTGCGTGTTGCAGCTCTTTGTTACGGATTTGCGTTCTGCATTGATTATTCGCTTTTTTGCTGGGATTGCTGCTGCTCCTTTGGCTTCGCTTGCGCTGCTTTATATGATGGAGGCTTTTGCTCCAGCAAAGAAGTTTACTATTGGTCTTAGTTTGAATTATATGAATGCGGCTTTAGCGGCACCTTTATCACGTTTGATTTCTCCTGATTTGCTGGAAAATGGTGGTTTTTCCAGTCTTTCCGCTCTGGAAATGGGGTTGGTTCTTATCAGCTTGGTCTGTATCTATACTTTGCCTCTTACTCCTGTTGTGCGTAGTAAGGTTATTCAAAAATTAGATTGGATAAGCTATGGTTTGATTGCTCTTGGTCTTGGATTAAATGCTGTGATCATGTCTGTTGGCATATTGTATTGGTGGTATGAAGCACCATGGATTGGTTGGGGGCTCGCACTTGCTATTTTCTCGTTGGCTATTGCTATTATTATTGAGCTTAATAGAGAAAAACCGTTGATTGATTTACGTTGGATTTTCAGTAAAGAAATGATCCAATCTGTTTTTATTTTATTGATCTTTCATGTTTTTTTATTGGAGCGGTCAAATTTGCCCGTAGGGTTTTTTAATCTTTTTGGTTTGCTCAATCGTGAGATGGCGCCCATGTATCTTGCGGTGACATTAGGGATTCTGTTAGGGGGGGCTGTTTGTGTCTTTTTTTTACGGGCGGGGCGTGAGGATTATTTTTATTTGTTATCTTTAGGTTGTTTGGCGTTGGGAGCTTATTTAGACAGTCATGTAAACTATTTAACGCGTCCGAAAGATATGATGTTGAGCCAAGGGTTGGTGAGTTTTAGTTATGCACTTTTTTTGCCTCCTGCTCTTTTCAAAGGGTTTGTGATCGCTGGTGAGCGAGGACCGCGTTACGTTTTAAGTTTTATTGCTGTTTTTTTGTTAACGCAAGTGACAGGGGGATTGATGGGGTCGGCTTTTTTTGGCAGCCTACAGTTTTATTTTGCCCATAAAAACTTTGAGTCCTTAACACAAAATATTATTATTACTGATCCGCTTATTTCTGGTGAGATGAATACTTTATTTTCGCCTTCTTATGGTGTTTCTGTTCCCAATGGCTTGAGAAGTGAGCAGGGTACTTCTATGTTGATAGAGAAGTTTAAGTTAACAGCAAATATTTTTGCTTATGATGACGTTTTTCGGCTTTATTTTTATATTTCAATGGTTGTATTCGTTATTTTTCTTGTCACAATGATTGTTAAGTCATGCTCTTTGCGTGCATTAGAAAAGTAGAGTAATGTCATAGAAAGAGGGGTGCAAAAAAATGATAAAAAAATTACGGTCAAAAGCTACGATTGTTGCATTCCTATCGGGTATTACGGGTGTTTTGCTGATTTTGTGGGCTTGGAGACTTCCTCCTTTTGTGAGTAACATTCAAATAACCGATAATGCTTCCATTAAGGGCAATGTTACTCTGGTTAGTTCACAGATCTCTGGGGTGATTGCACGGATTTATGTGCAAGATTATCAACGCGTTGAAAAGGGAATGCTGCTCTTTGAGCTCGATGATTCTCTTTTTCGCCAGCAGCTTGCACGGGCACAGGCTGTTCTCGATTCAAAAAATGCAAAACTGGCAAGTATTGAATTACAAGCACAGCTTTTGCAGGGCGAGATTAATACAGCAGAGGTGGAGTTGGCGCGTTCACGAGCATTTTCCAATGTTGTTCCAGATAGTAAAAAGTTAGGTTTTGGTGATGCGGCAAGTTCTGTTTCTCGTCCTCTTTCACAACTCTTGACAGCTCTCGAAACAAAACGCCAATTGCAAAAACAATTGGATCTTGAACGGCAAAGTTTACAGTCAGAAATTTCTGGAGCGAAGGTGAGTGTTGAGTTGGCAAAACTTAATCTCGATCATACAAAGATTTTATCTCCTCGAACAGGCTATATTGGATTAGTTGGAGCGCGGGTAGGGCAATATGTTATGCCGGGGACACAATTGGTCTCTGTTATTTCTGATGATATTTGGATTATTGCTAATTATAAGGAAACGCAACTTTCTCAGATGCGTGTGGGACAACCGGTTGTTTTTTCTGTTGATGCATTGAACAACAAAAAGTTAACAGGGCGTGTGGTTCGTTTTGCACCTGCTACAGGCTCAGAGTTTTCATTGTTAAAAACGGATACGACAATTGGTAATTTTATCAAAATTGCGCAACGTATTTCAGTACGGATTGCTTTAGATCCTGGACAGGAAGGGATTGAAAAACTCATTCCTGGCATGTCCGTGGTTACCTATGTAGATACTTCGCAGCGAGTCGATTCTGGAGGATAAAATTTTGGGTTTTTTCAGTTTAATTTTTGCGTCATTTACTTATAGCAAATGGATATTCACGTTAGAAGATTTCGTTTGGTTTGCTATACTACATCTTTTAAAGCTCTTAAGCTTCTTATTATTCTATTTCATGATGTAAAATAATGTGCCTTAGAATATTAAAGCGCATGCATCTTTACTCACTTCCATTTCTTTTGAAATAACTCAGTAGGGGGGGATGGAGTATTGGAAGCTTTGCCTGTCGTTTCTAGCAACATCATCTTTTGAGGTGTGGAAAGGAGGTTCTTCTTTTTATCTGAGTGTACTCTTTATGTGATATTTGCATGATGTGAGGCAGATCATTGAAAAATCTATCTCTGATAGATGTGTTGTTATTATCAATCTGTATTGTGTGTATAACAATGATGCTAAGTTTGAAAACTGTCGCAATAATCTAGCTAAAAAACGCTTATACATAATATTGTACTTTATGGGGACACACTATAGAGCGTATAAAATGTAGTTACCGGAGCAGATATAGCCGATGAAAGATGTGTAATGGTGTTGTCTATTTGTCTTTGTAAGGGACTAAATCGTTATCTATCTAGGTCAATATGCCTTCGTTTTCTTTTTGTTTTTCAGTTCCAAACATTTTACGAATATTCTCTTGTTATGTTCACTGTAATTCTTAAAGTTTAGCTCGTCCTCTAGCTTCACTTTCAGCTCTCCGTTTTTCAGCTTCAGCTTCCCATTTTCATATTCGGCTTTTCGTTTAGCTTCCTCTTCAGCTTTTTTCTGACGTTCTATGGCAAGTTCATGATCAGCTACTCGTACGTTTTCACAATTTTTTTTAGTTTAATGACTATAGAGTGGTTGGGTATAATCTTTGTGTCGTTTTCTAATTTTCTTTGTTGGGTTATTGCCGAGGCTTTCATTTGTAGAACTCGTATTCGTGAATCTGTAGGGCTGCGTAGAGTGTTTGAATGGGCTGAATTTGATCAGTATCTTTAGGACTTTTAAGTTGATCAATAAGCTGTTTTATGTTTTTTTTGTTTTTCACGCGCTTTTTCGTAAATAGCTTGTTCTATGTTGTGTTTTGGCTTTTTGTTCATCAAAAATATCAACTGCGGCTTTTGATTTTGCGTTTTTTAATGGCTCTTTAGTATAAGAATTTTTCTTTCCTCTTTTCAGTATTTTTGCTGCTGCTGATACCTGTCAATTTTTGAAAGTGACTAAAATTAGAGCGATGGAGGCCATGACTCTTTTGCTTTTTGAATGTTCTTTGAAGAGCTGCGGATGTTTTATTTAAGAAACCATGTCGTTTTTTTATTTCATCGAGTGGATTTTTAAAATGTGCAAGCTGTTGTTTTTCTTGTTTAATCTGTTCTATATTTTGGCAAAATGAGTTGGAAAAAAATAGAAGAATTATTGCAAATACGCTCGTGTGAAATTCAAAGGAAAATGCAATGATTGTTGTTGAGAAACATTTCTTTTGTCTAAAGGTATTTTTTATAAAAAATACCTGGTAGTGAGAGGAGTGTGGGTTTTCAATATCAAAATATCCTCCCCTTTCCCCAATTAAAATGACAATCGGGGGCGTATAGAGTAAAAGTGTAAGCTTTTCCAGTATTAATTCTTTATTTTTAGTCTATATACACAATGAAGTTTTGGGAAGGCTGGGAAATTGGGGGAAGTTTTGGATTGAATATTTGAGTTGTTATCTTATTGTCCCGTGAATATCCTCATTTTAGGTGTGGTATCAGGCATCTTTTTGATGCGTTAAGTGTTTGTGTGGGGAGCACATTCGTTGTAGGGCTTGTTTGTTGCCTTTAGAAATGTTTTACTTTGAGGGGTGGTGATGTGAATCGCATGCGTTGATAGGTTTCCGATAGACAAAAGCTGGATTATAGACTGGCTGGATGGCTGGAAAACTTATCCTTTTGGGAGAGGGCGTAAAGTTAGGAGAAAGACGTAAAGTTTATATTTTGTAAACCATAAAAATGCCCGCTTTGAATCGGGCATTAAAAGGGAAGGTTATTGATTGTGTTATTAATGTTTACGGATTAGCAAGAAGCTTACTAAAACAATTCCTGCTGCTAATGCGAGGGTTTTTTTAGGATTTTCTTTCGCTTTTTTCTTTAATTCTGTAGCATGTTCGTTGAGGTGATAAAGTGCGTGACGGCCTTTTTGTTTCCATGTGTTAAACAGCTCAGAAATGTTTTCAAAGCTATCATTTTGAAAACTCCAATGATTTACGGGGACCAGCTCTCTTTTTAATTGTGCTATACGTTTTTTAATTTTAGCATTTTTTCTATGGGGTGAAAATAGACACATTTATTGACTCCTTCATGTGTTAAATTGTTGCGTGACAGTTGGAATTGTGTTTGGGGTTTTGCTATAACGGCTTGAAAATTGAAAAGTTGCATTGATAATGCCGCGCGTGGGTGAGATGAAAATTAAGAGTTTGAGTTTAATGAGGCATTTTTTAATGTGTCCGAGTTCATTTCATGATGGTTTTTGTTAAGGATGTAAGGTAAAAATTTTTACAAAATGGTGTAAGATTCATCATAAAGATGGTGGGCGATGTCTTCATTTTTTTGTTTGTTTAAAGTGTTGGGATATCTTTTGGCACTTGAAATAGTTTATAAGGAGTTTTTATCTACATATTCTCTTGTGGCTGTAGGGAGTGGTATTGATTGATTCAATTAAGAAGATTTAAAATGAGGAAATCTTACGATATTTGGGTTTAGCATTCAAATTTGTAAAAAATAGATTATTATAAATCAATATGTTGGATTAATTTGGCGATGTCTTTCATGCATTTTAAAAATGGTGTTTTGTTAGGCGTTATCTGTTGTGTTGTAAAACACTGTTTTGTGGTGACGTTGATGTAAGGTATCGGCATGCAACTAAAAAATACAGTATTGTCTCTGTTTGGTTTCAGTTTCTTTTTGAATCAACCAAGTGTAGAAGTATAAACTTGAACAGAAGTAGTAGAACTTATCCGGTGCGTCTATAGAATGAATCCACCTATGAGTTGAATTGCATCAGTGTTAGTAGGTAGAACCTTTTGAGAGCAATCTGTTAAGATTGGTGGGCGGTGTAATTTTCGTCCTTTGAAGCGCGGAGGAAGTCAATGTAAGTAATGATTGATAGCGCAGGTTTTAAAAATTTGAGGACTTGATGAATACGACCTATTTTTTATCTAAACCACTTGAGCGTCGTCGATCTGTTGGTGTTGCTGTTGGTGATGTGATCATTGGGGGGCAGAGCCCGATAGTTGTACAGTCAATGACCAATACAGATACCGCTGATGTTGATGCAACTGTTGCTCAAGTGGCTGCTCTTTGGCAAGCTGGTTCACAATTGGTTCGAATTACTGTTGATCGCGATGAAGCGGCGGCTGCTGTACCAAAAATACGGGAGCGATTGGAGAGGTTAGGATTTTTTGTACCATTGGTTGGGGATTTTCATTATATTGGTCATAAGCTTTTATCTGAGCATCCTGCGTGTGCTGAGGCGCTTGCAAAATATCGCATCAATCCTGGAAATGTTGGTTTTGGCGCAAAAAAAGATCGTCAATTTGCAGAAATTATTGAGATTGCTTGTCGGTATCATAAACCTATTCGCATTGGCGTGAATTGGGGCTCTCTTGATAATGCATTGTTAACACGGCTTATGGATGAAAATGCACAGCAAGAAAATCCTTTATCGGTTGCTGAAGTGATGCGGGAAACTGTTGTGCAGTCTGCTCTGCAATCGGCTCTTTGCGCTGAAGAGATGGGGTTGGGACGTGATAAAATTATTCTTTCTGCTAAAGTGAGTGACGTCCAAGATCTTATTGCTGTTTATACCACCTTAGCGGCGCGTTGTGATTATGCTCTTCATTTGGGATTAACGGAAGCTGGGATGGGAACAAAGGGCGTTGTTGCTTCTTCGGTGGCTTTGGGTATTTTATTACAGCAAGGGATTGGCGATACGATACGAATTTCCTTAACGCCAAAACCTGGTGGTGATCGGACACGAGAAGTAAAGGTGGGGCAAGAACTTTTGCAAGTGATGGGGTTTCGGCAATTTTTGCCTGTTGTTGCGGCTTGTCCTGGTTGTGGGCGCACAACCTCAACGGTCTTTCAACAATTGGCGCAAAAAATTGAAGCAGATTTATACAAAAATATGCCTATTTGGCGTGAAAAATACCCTGGCGTTGAAAGCTTGAAGGTTGCTGTGATGGGATGTATCGTCAATGGACCGGGGGAGTCAAAGCATGCGGATATTGGAATCTCTTTGCCTGGAGTGGGGGAAAGTCCTGCGGCACCTGTTTTCATTGAGGGACAAAAGGTAAAAACTTTGCGGGGTGATCACATTGCTGAAGAATTTGAAGCACTTTTGAGTGATTATATTCATACACGCTTTGGGCAAGGTTGAGGTAAAAATCGCATAAGGCTGAAGTAAAAATGGTGTGTCGTTTTTTAAAACAAGCTGTCTTCAATGTGAAGAGGGTGCTGTTGTATGCTGCTTTAGCTATGGTCAATACTGTTGTTGGTTGCTTATTATTTTAGGTAAAACCAGATGATATACCTGTTTTAGAATCAGAAGCTTATGAAGGATATTAATGAGTTTAAGTGTGTTAAGACTATTAAGCAAAACGATATGAATACTTTAATAGATCCGTAAATGTTGTTGCTGGTTTTTGGGCTGCTCTTGAGACAGTAAAATATTTAACGGATTTTGACAAATGTCAAATTATAGAAAGAACATTGTTTATTGATTTTTCAGGCATTTTCCCAGCATTTTTTGGGGTATCAAATTGATAGGATTGGAAATCCTTATAGCGATTATAGTCCTATTTGTCGTAAAATGTAAGCTTTTATATTGATATAAAATGATGTATACGGGTGCCTTTTTGGGCGTTATTGGGGGAATGCATGACAAGTATATTAGCGTTTGGCTTTTTATTTAATGGTATAAGGATTTTAACTGGCGCCTTTATTGTCTTTTATATGCTTGAAAAAGGCTTAACGCTTATTGATATAGGTGTCATTAAGTCGTTTCAGGCTTTTATTATGATGGTTACCGATATTCCTCTGGGATATTTTGCTGATCGAAAAAGTTATAAAATATCGATCGTTTTGGCAGCTGCTTTTGCTGCTACATGGCTCTTTCTCATGGGATTTTCTACAAGCTTTTATGGTTTTCTTTTGGCAGAAACTTTTAATGCCTTATCGCTAACATTAATTGCTGGGGCTTATAATGCTTTACTTGTTCAATATGCAAAAGCAAAAGTGACATCCACTAAAAAAGTGCTTGGTTCCAGCTCTCAATATAATTACATCGGCATGTTTATATTCAGTTTAATCGGGGCATATTTTGCTGATTATTCTAGCCAATATATATGGTATATCGCGGCGTTTTTAATGTTGATGACAACACTATTTGGTTTGTTTTTTCTTGATGACTTGAAGGGGGAGAAAAAACCAAATAAAGCGAATTCTCTCATTTGTGAAGCTAAGGAGATGTTATCTATTTTTATTAAAGTTCCTTATATCTCTTTATGCTTTTATTTTTCATTGATTTTTTTCAATATATTCTCGCAGTATTGGCAGTGGATATTTAAAGATTATGATATTAATGTCACTTATTTTGATCTTGGTGTGACATTTTCATTGATATTGCTCTCTCAGCTCTTGGCTAGTTTTCTCTTTACAAAACTAAGTGAAAGAGTGAATTTTATTTTACTGTTGTTTCTTTCGGCTTCACTGATTTTTACCATTGCTTTCTTTGAACCAAGAAAAGAAATTGCTGTCATTTTAGTCTGTATGATTTTTTATCTCATTAAGTATACATATCTTCGTGTAGAAGTTGTTTTGCATGATAGTATTAGTGATCATTTCAGGGCTACATATGAATCTTTCTTGTCAACCGTTGGGAGATTTAGCTTATTGGTATTTTTTTACATGAGTGCGTATATGGTCAATATATTTGGCTTTTTCTCACTCGTTTATATTTTTGCTATTTATTTATTGATTTACTTGTTGGCGGTATTTTTTTTAGAAGGAACTCTCAAAAAAGTTCAGTGAAAATATTAATTTATTACGATACGTGTTTTATAGGGTTTCATAGTGGGGCAAGGCTTTTATTTATTAAGGCACATCGTTGTTTTTGCATGTTGAATGAGAAAGCTGAATAGTGTCAGTTACTCTTATTTAAAATCTATGTATGTTGAAGTAATCAAAGTCATCCGCTTGTCGTTATAAGTGGGCGTGGCATAATAATCGTTAAAAAGGAAATAAAAATGCTGCTCATGAATATTGCGCCAAGAGTTGCTGATAAGATTGGACGCTGATAAAGAAAATGATTGTGCTGGATTATATGCTTATTAAGGAATGGTGATGGAGCAGTTTTCCCCATTTTCATTGGTTCCTTGCTGGTAACACTTTATCTCATTAGAGCTAATTTAAACAGTCGGACAATTTATAGCCTGTCCTCATAAGAATTCCCTTATGATCGATTTTGATATTTTGATGATCTATTTTATTGTTGGTATATTTAGCGGATTTTACCATTGCCTCCTTTAAAATATCAATCATCTTGTTGAGATATTTTCTTACATCTTTCATTCTCATTATAGCTCATTTTTGAGTATTTTCTCTTTGGTTGTGGCGTTAGCTTTGTATTTTCTGATGTTAGAAAATACTCTTATCCAGATAATAAACTTATCTATGGAAACTTTGAATGACAGCCCCCTCTTTGAGAGGGAATAAAATCAAGTACAGAAATATTGTTGAGTACAATTTGCTATAAATAAGCCACAAGAAACCAGCACATATTGATATATTTGATAGGAATCTGTTAGGCTGTACAAATTGTAGTTATTAAAAGATAAAGCGGTGAAATCGTTATCCATAACGCATATTGTAACATTTATAACTCTTTTTTTTGTATCCGTGTTGTTGGGATGTACGCGCGTAGATAGTCTAGAGCAGTACAATAACCTTTACGAAGAATATATAAGTGAAAAATACGAGACTTTTGAACATTTTCAAAAGCAGGAACAAGCAAGAAATTTCGTCTATAGCCGTGGCTATCAGAATATAGCGCCCAAATTTGATATTATATGGCATCGTCACATACTGATTGTTTTATGTGGACGTTTTGGTTAATTTATTGCGCGGTGATTATAATGAGGAGATGTCATGGGCAATGCTACCCAATGTCATAAGCAGTTTGCGGAATGACTATAATTGGAGAGAAAGCGATTTTATCTGGGCTTATAATATGTCTATGAATTCTACCGACCCCATGATTGATTATGCGAAAAAATTTCTTAATTCTTCAAGTGGAAATGGTATTAGCCCAACAACACAAATTATTGACCTTGTGTCTAGTATGAGAGCTGGTCATGATGACAATACTAAACAAATAGCGCGTTTTTGCATAGAGCTAAACACGATATATGACATGATGAAACCAAGAAGAATTTACAAATGACATTTAATGGGTAATGGGTAAAATTCTCTCGAAGGATATTAAATGGCTATAATACTCTTGATAATCGCGGCATTTTCTTGGCCATGTTGCATGTTTTTTTATTATGGCTTCAAAAGGTGGACATATTTTCCAGCTTTTACAACAGGTATAGGCTCACTTACAATGATGCTCTTCATTTTAATAAGAAAATTTCACTTGAAGGAGGAAATTTGCACTTGGATTGAAAAAACTACTTATCACAAATTAGATTGCGCTATTATATATAATAATAAGGATTTTCTTTATCTTTCTGTTGCAATGATCATTCTCTGTTTAATCTTATCAATTCTCTTTTTATGCGATGAATTGAATAAACGAGATAAAGAGTGTGACGAATTAAAGTTGTACAGTGATCATGATTATTATTCAATTGAAGTTATTACACAATTTTGTAAATAAAAATGTTTCTGCTTTTGAAGGAGCATGCCGACACAATCATTCACTTTTCTCGCCCCTAATGTTGCGGACAGCCCTTGGCTTTTAAGACGGTTCATAAGAGGCATTTTTTTAGTCTTTTCTTTGATGTTTTGCCCCACACGGCTTTTCCCGCTTGTGACGTGCAAGCAAGTGATTTTGATTGATTTAACATACACAGATTTGAAATGAGAGAATCTTATGATATTCAGGGTTCTTATTCAAGTTGAACAACCACGAATTATCATTATAAATCAATGTGTTATATCTTTCTTGCTAAGAAAAGAGAGATCGGTAATAATACTGCTTTGGTTTTTCGTTCTATTGAAATTAGTGGTTTTATTTATCCTGTTATGCCGTAACATACTGTCATTTGAGGGGTGGTGAAGGTATCCTGTTTGATACATTAAGTATTTTAAGAAGTGCATGGTGAATATTCTTAAGTCTTGTTTATTGCGTCTTTAGTTTAAGTGAATCGCATGCGTAGAAAGCGAGAGAAACCTACTCGGTAGGAAACTAGACTGTTTACAGAGCAGATTAGGTTAAAAGACTTTGTTCTTTGAGGGTGGCATAAAAATCAAAATAGCCATTATGTTCATTTTTTTCTGATATTTTAAATACGAGCTTCAAAAAAATGATGCTTAAACTAAACAACGAGCACTTTTGTAAAAGTGTTTTTAGAGAGCAAGCAATACACGAGTGAATTTACAGAATATAACCATATTTGATCTTCTACAACAAGATAGCGTGGAAAGGCATAAAAATTACGATTCTCTACTGAGGGCATTTACTTAGAGCATTGTACTTCTTTTATTGTTTTTTACGGGTTTATAAAATGCCTTGTTTTATACTTATTCTGTTTATTTTTTGCCTTATCGTTAGAAGATTAAAGACATAAAGGAGAAAACGAGTTTTCCTCTTTCGGTCGTTTTTTATTTGGCTTTAAAGCATCTACGGTAATATCTTTTAAAGCATAGTGATTGCGCATTGTTTCACATTTTCTTTCATTCTTTAATGGAAGGCATTTTTCATGCAAAATAGGATACCCAGAATGCATTTGTGTTATAAATTCACGCGGCTTGTTTTAATGAAATTCTTCTTAAGATTTGTCGCACCCATTTCATGATAAGGACTATAATGGAGATTAATGGTAACGTTTCTTTGAAAAGTCTATTATGCATTCAATAAATATGATGGTGTACACTATGTACAATATGGCGGATGAAGTTTAATTTTGGCGTATTGCACTAAAGTGTGCTGCTTGTTGGAGGGGGAGTGCTTTAGCGCCAAAAGGATGTAAGAATGCTTCTGCTTTACTGATGAGTGTATCTCGCTTTTTTTGGGTTTCTTTAATGCCGTAAAGATGAACAAAAGTGGCTTTTTGTGCCGTTTCATCTTTCCCAGCCGTTTTTCCTAGGGTTTGCGTGTTGGCGGTGACATCAAGAAGGTCATCGGTTAATTGAAAGGCTAAACCAAGATAGGTACCAAAATCAGTAAGCTTTTCAGTTAATTCTTTAGATGCATTGCCAATGATGGCACCTGCTTGGCAAGCAAAGCTTATCAGGGCTGCTGTTTTCATGTGTTGTAGAGTGATAATGTCAGTACTTTCTTGCGGTCTTTTTTCAGCTTCAAGGTCCAGCATTTGTCCACCTAACATACCGCCAAGCCCTGCCGATTGTGCAAGAGACGTGATCAGCTTGATTCTAATATCTGTAGATAAAATACTAGCTTTATGGGCAATAATTTCAAAGGCAAATGTTAAGAGGGCATTGCCTGCTAGAATTGCTGTTGCTTCATCAAATGCTACATGGACAGTGGGTTTTCCACGCCGGAGTATATCGTTATCCATAGCGGGAAGATCATCATGAATGAGCGAATAACAATGGATACATTCTAAGGCACATGCAACATCAAGAGAATGTTCTACAGGGACATCAAAAAGTGCAGCACTTTGAATTACAAGAAAAGGACGCAAGCGTTTTCCACCGTTCAGCACACCATAACGCATGGCTTTGATTAAGTTTTTAGGGCGTGAAATTTCACCATTTTGGATTTGATCACTTAACAGGGTATCAAGCCGCTTTTCAACGGTGTCTCTATGTTTTGCAAGAAGGGTGGTAAATTCGTGCATTCTTGCTTCCTTTGTTTTTACAAAAATGAAATTATGAAGTTTAAAGAGAAAGGTTGTCGCTTTTTCTTGTTTTCATAAATTGGCGTCGTTTTTTATTAAAAATCAACTTCTCTTTTTATCCGTATCTCTACTGTATGCGCAAATCCCTTTTTAAACCAAATAAAAATTGAATGAAGGTCTTATAAAAAAGCTTTCATTGGTGTATAAAATTCTCAAATTTTGCAGTGTTTTTGATATTCCTTTGATTATTGTGACACCATTTTTGATAACAAGAAGGTCATTTTTAGTAAGAGGAGGATCATTTTGACATTGCCTCTTCTTTTTTATCAGTGTATAATATCTTAAAATTTTATGGTGTTTTTAAATGAAGCATTGTCATTTTTGACATTGCTTTTTCTGTTTTAATGGATTTGGAGTGTCTTTTTATGGCTGTACCTAAACGAAAAACCTCTCCAGCGAAGAGGGGCATGCGCCGTTCGGCTGATGCTCTGAAGGCGCCGACTTATATCGAAGATAAAAATTCTGGTGAATTACGTCGTCCTCATCACATTGATTTGAAAACGGGAATGTATCGTGGGCGTTCCGTTTTAGTGGTTAAAGACTGAGCGTTTTCTTTCTTTTCCAGTGGTGAACTTCTTTTATTTCATCGATCAATGCACGCTTGGGGCGTGCATTTTCGCTTTAAGGTGAATGTTGAGGTTCTCTTGCATCGTCTTCTATCGATGTGGAACAGGGGATGTATCGTGGACGTTCTGTTTTAGTGGTTAAAACTTTAGCGTTTTCTTTCTTTTCCAGTGGTGAACTTCTTTTATTTCATCGATCAATGCACGCTTGGGGCGTGCATTTTCGCTTTAAGGTGAATGTTGAGGTTCTCTTGCATCGTCTTCTATCGATGTGGAACAGGGGATGTATCGTGGACGTTCTGTTTTAGTGGTTAAAACTTTAGCGTTTTATCTCTTTCAGTGGTGAACTTCTTTTATTTCATCGATCAATGCATGCTTGGGGCGTGCATTTTCGCTTTAAGGTGAATGTTGAGGTTCTCTTGCATCGTCTTCTATCGATGTGGAACAGGGAATGTATCGTGGACGTTCTGTTTTAGTGGTTAAAACTTTAGCGTTTTATCTCTTTCAGTGGTAAGTTTCTCTTGATTCATTAGTGAATGCATTGGGTAAGATGCGTTTTTCGCTTTTTCTTGGGAACATATGTGGGATAAAGTTTTGCCGTAGAGAAATGATTCTATTGTGGGAGATGATTTTCTTGTTTTCTTGAGAGGCTATAAAGGGCTACTTGTATCAGTGTCTTTTATGATGACTTCGTTAAGAGCTTGGGTATTGATATAAGTTAGCTCAGTAATAGAATCATTTTGTATCGCACTTAATCTTTATTGATTATAGAGAGAATCCTATTAGACCGTAAAATATCATCGTTTAAGGCAGTTGATCTATGTAAGGCTTTAAGCATATCGGTGTTTTTTATGAGAATATTTAAGGCAATGGTTGTCTATAGGCTTATATTGTGACATGTGATTCTCCTTAAAAAAATAGAGATCGACATCACATTGATTTATAAAGATCATTTGTTGTTTTGCGCCTTGAATGGAAGGTCTATCGTAGGATTTTCTCATTTCAAATTTCTCTCATGTTGAATCAATGACAATCACTTGCTTTTCGGTCACAAGTGGGGATGGTATGTGAGTAAAAACTCTATAAAAAAGGAAAAAATGTCTATAATGAATACTTTCAAATGTAAGAATTGTTGTAACATTGGGATTAAGTGTATGCTGATGCCAGCGTGCTTTCTTATGAGCAGAAAAGAGACAACCGTTACAAGACAGAAGGTGTACACATTCAATGATCTTTAGTGCTTTTGATTGATAAAGGTACATGAGACTTTTCTATGAATATCACGCTGTCTTTTCATATTTTTGAACTAAGAATTGTCCATATATTTTTCTTATTTTTGTGAATATAAGGGATTTGTTGCGAACAGCTTGTAAAAATAAGTAAACTTAAAACCAAATGTGTTGTGTATGGGGATGAGCAAAGTATTTTATCAAAGCCGGTACGACTCTCCAGTTCATAGCTGGTTTATGAGTGATTTTATGGTGGTGCTTACCTAAGTTTATGATTTTTTTGTTATCTGTTCATTACTAGACAACACATTGATTTATATATATAATTCACTGTTTTCATATTGAATTAGAACCCCGAATAACGTAAGATTCACTCATTTCAAATCTCTCTATCTAGAATCAATCAAAACCACTTGCTTGCACGTCACAAGCGGGATGAGTGTGTGGATAAAATTTGTATAAGAAAGGACTCTTATGAATTGTCTTAAGAGCCAAGGGCTGTAGCGCAACACCCACGAGCTGACAAATATAACGATGGTGCCGGCTTGCTTCTTCACAAACGTAAGAGATGGGGGTGGTGTCAATGGATTTACCGTTATACCTTTCCGGGGGCTGCGAAATGGGCTTGGGTGCCTTGAGAGATGTTTCTTTAAAACAAGCCCGTAATTGGCAACTGGGTGGCGGGCTGTTTTACGTGAGGGGCGTGATCCCATTAAAGAACGCAATAAACATAAAGCGTGAGGCAATAAGTAATCTCCATTATTTAAAAGATATTGCTCTAGATGCTTTTGAAAGCCGTAAAGCTGAATTAAAAAATGATGGTGAGGCTTGTGATTGGTTTTTACACTTACGCCTCCATATTCTCCCTAAATTAGGCTGTCTGCCCGTTTCAGAGATTACGCAAACTGAGATACGCAATACGCTTTCTCCCATTTGGCATGCAAAAGCTGGAACAGCTCAGACAGCACTGAAGCGTCTTAATCTTTGTCTTAAACATACGGTTGCCTTGGGTTTTGATGTTGATTTACAAGAAACGATAAAAGCATGCGCGCTCTTAGGGAAACAACGTCATAAAACGTAAAATAGACCAGCTATGGATTGGAGAGATGTGCCGGTTTTTTATCAGTTACTCTGTAAAACACAAAACATAACACAACTGGCTTTGCGTTTACTTATCCTGACAGGCGTTCATACTAATCCTTTGCGTCATATTCGTGAAGATCAGATTGAAGATGATATATGGACAATTCCTGCTGAGAATATCCAATCTTTAGCGGTTTGTTTGAAACAGAGATTGAGACTTTTAAGAGTTCTATGAATCATTCTAGATTTTATGTGTCCGATTGGAGTAAGAATATTGCGTATATCTCGTAATCTCTGAAATGAGAATATAACCTCATTTGGGAAAAATATAAAATTGAAAGGGCAATGCCAACGTTCATTTTTATTGTTATTTTTTAAGTGAGCGTTACTGCTTTCAAAAGTATTTGGAATGCCTTTTACAGAATGGAGATGATGGTTTTAGTTCATGTTTTTTTTATCGCGTTCTTTAATGGGGGAATGCTTCTCATGCAAAATAGAGCGCCCACGACAAAATATGCTTATGTTGTACCGTCACGCGTTTTTTAAAAGGAATATTTTTCAATATTTGTGCTATCCATTTTATGACGGCGTTTTTGAATGTTATAATGGTTTTGTAGAAGGGTAAATGGTAAAATCTCGGTGTAGTGTATAAACGGCACTATGATCTTTACGCTTAATAAAAATCAAGTCCCGCCCCCTTACACATCTTGCCAGATTCCAATGTCGGTATATCCTTTGGTGCTTGAGACAGTGTCTTGCTCTTTTTGTACAGTTTTTACCCACAGATCAGCCTCGCTTGTGATTGACAAGCAAGTGATTTGATTAATTCAACATGAGAGCAATTTGAAATGAGTAATCTTACCATATTCAAGATTCTAATTTAATATGAATAATGCTAGATTATGATGATTAATCAGTTTGTTATCTATGAAGAAAGAAAATGAGGAGGAATTTGTCGAAAAGTTAGATTGTTTATAGATTGGCGCTGGTTAAGAAACTTTGTCCTTAAGGGCAGAGAGGATGTTAAAAAATAAAACCAGCTTTCGCTGGTTTTATCGAGATATCATCATTATGATGAAAGAGTGTATTACGCAGCGTAGACAGCTTTACTGTTTTCATCTGTTTCTTCTCTCTCAGTTTTAAACTCGCGTTCCGGCTTGTTGGAGAGATGCATCTCTATGAGATTGATAGCTTCTGTTTCAGAAAGACTATTAATAACCGCAATTTCGCGGGCCATTCTTTCAAGAGCAGCTGTATAAAGTTGGCGCTCAGAGTAAGATTGTTCAGGTTGTAGATTAGAGCGGAAAAGATCACGGACCACTTCGGCGATACAAATAAGATCTCCTGAGTTGATTTTGGCATCATATTCTTGTGCACGACGTGACCACATGGTCCGTTTAACACGTGCTTTTCCACGTAAAACTTTTAAGGCACGTTCGACAGAGTCACTAGCAGATAATTTACGCATTCCAACGGAAAGGGCTTTTGCAATGGGGACTTTGACATCCATCTTATCTTTCGCGAAATGAATGACAAAAAGTTTCAATTTATGTCCTGCAACTTCTTGATCTTCAATCGCTATAATTTGTCCTACTCCATGTGTAGGGTAGACGATATATTCAGAGGTTGCAAATTCTTTGGTCTTGGAAGACGTTCCATGTTGGGATGCCATATTTTAGTTTACTCCCTTATGATCAACAAATGTATCGGAAAACAGGTTATAAACCTGAGGGTTGAGTTTTCTTTAACCAAGTATATTGTACCAATTAAGTGAGCATAAAAGCCGAGTACTTTTAAATCCAAAAAAAATACATTGCTTTACTGTAAAAAGCAAAGAAAAATACTTAGAAAGATGATCATGTTAAAATAACACTAACATCAAACTTTAAAAGAATCAATCATTTCGCTTAAGGATTTTTTTATTTTTACAAGAGAAGTCTTTCAGTCGTTGAAGGAGGAGGGTGTACACTGTATCATTACTCTTCGCCACTTCCTGGATTTTCTGAAAAATACTTTTCTAATTTATTTGGAACGCCATCCATTTCTTTTGCTTGAGAAAGGGGATCTTTTCGGGTGGTTAGATTAGGCCATTTGTTTGCATAATGAAGATTAAGTTCTAACCACTTTTCTAATCCTGGTTCTGTATCAGGTAAAATCGCTTCTGCTGGGCATTCTGGCACACAAACACCACAATCGATGCATTCATCGGGGTGAATAACAAGCATATTTTCCCCTTCATAAAAACAATCAACAGGGCAGACTTCAACGCAATCCGTATATTTGCAGTGAATGCAGTTGTCGGTTACTACGTGGGTCAAGATCAAACTCCATTTGTTACTTTAATTCTCTTTAGAGGAAAGTGGGTGCGTGTTTTTATGATTGGTGAGTTGATCGCGTAGTACAGCTAGTTTCGCAAAAGGTGAATCAGGATTAAGGCGCTTTTCTTTGTGAAAAGGCTTATGATTTGCATGTTTTCCTTGGGATTTGTGGAACTTATGAGAGCGTTTTGCTTGTGATAGTGCTTCTTGAGGGGGATTTTCATTTGTGTGTTCCGCTTTTTTTACAGCGTTCTTCGATTTATTTTGCCACTTATTTCCTAATTTATCATGTTTTTTTTGTGCGTGGTGGTGAAATTGATGCTTATAATGCCATAATAAAATAACTTTACCTTCTTCTGTAGAGCGAGGGGATTTGGCAAAATTCCCAACAGGTTCAGCTGCTGGTAAGCGATTGGTTTTATGGAGATGTTTTTCAATACCAGAGGATAAAGTGTTTGGGTATGAGGTATTTTTTTCTTCTCGTGTTGTTTCTAAATCGCTTATTGTTTGCCATTGACTTCCAACGCATTCTGCTGCAGGAACATCTTGCATTGTCCTATTGACAGGGGAAGAGGCTTGGTGTGCAAAGAGATTTTGTTCAAAAACAGTATTGCTTATGCTGTACGATTGATAACCAAGTCCTTTGAGGATTTCTTCCATATCGTTTCCATTGGCCCCAAGAATGGACATCATGGCTGGTGTAACAAAAAAACTTTTGCCATCATAGGCTCCATCGGGTCTGGGATCACTTCCTTGTTTCCAATGAAGTGCGGGGCGGATGAGATTGGCAAGACGTTCTAAAATATCAATCCGTACAGCACGTTGTCCTAAGATTCGGTAGCCGGCTAATTGATAAAATTTGCGGTTATAGGTAGGGTCAACAATCAAAGAGGTTCGACCAGCAGATAATGCTGAAAAAATTTCACCCAAACCAGTTTGATCTTGTCCCGCATTTTGAAGATTCCACAGGAGAGTAATGGCTTGAACCGGAGCAGGTTTAAGCATTCCGGCAACATAGATGTGAAAAGCGCCAAAACGCACGCCTAGACGCCGAAGCACGGCACGTGATTCTTGCGCAAGTTTTTTGACAATGTCTAAAACTTCACGGCGTGGTAAAATCCCTAAAGAGTTAAAAAGTTGTAAAGCAAGACTGTTTGTTGAATCCGTTAAATTATCAGCATTGCGCAAATCAAACAGGGGTTTTAAAGTCGTTTCAAAATGAAAGGTGACAAAGCGTTCTAATCGCTTCACAACGTTATTGCGGGATTCTCCCGTGAGTTGTTCATCTGCTAAAACAATCAGTTTTGGTTTGAAAAAATCTTCTGTTGCTACAAGTTGTCCTACGGGTTGACCAATCCAGCGCACAATTCCATCAGAACTGAGGGTAAAATCTCCATTTGCACAAGCACAAAAACGTGTCGCGCGTTTGGAAAAAGCAAGAATCAAATTCTCATTCTCTGTTGAAATTTGCTTCTCAGCTATTTGATCGGTACTGTTTTTGTTGGCATAAAAACGAAAACCTTCAAATTTACCCCTTCCGTGTTTTTCAATGAGAATATCATCTTGAAGAATCTCATTCTGTTGAACAATCTTGCTATCCATGATCATTTTCTTTCTCAGTGTGACACTGGTCAAAAGCTTTTTGCGACAATTTCATAATGGTGCTCTTTCTTTAACACGTTTGTTGCGTTTGCTTCAATCACTCTTGTCATTTTTTGCTGTTTCTTTGCGCCTTTAAAACTTGAATGATTCTTTTTTTATTCAGTTTTCATTCAGTTTAGATGCTTTATATTTGCAAATTACACTTATTAGTTGTATTGTAAAGCTGAAAGCATGAATAAATTCTTCAATTTAAAAGGAAACGGAATTGGTTATCAAAAAACAGCATTTGTTTTGCGTGATCACTTTATTTTTTTTGCTGTTTTGTCATGAAAAGTGGAGAGAAAGTTTTTTCAAATATTTCATAGGCTAAAAGGCATGTTGTAAAGGCATTTTGCAGGTGAAATTGTGTCTTATGACAAGAAGTTTTACCATGACAGTAAAAAAAACAATTGCGATTATAAAATTACACGTTAAAGTAGCAGGTACAGAAGTTAACAACTTTTGCGTTCTTTTTAAGCAAAGAACAATGATGTCGTTGCCAAATCAATTTTGATAATTTTAATCGCAAGGGGTTATTATGGGTAATCTTTCAAATGCTGTTTATAAAAGCAGCAAAAATTATAGCGATGCAGACAAAAGCTTAGGACGTAATATGATGCGTTCTGCTATGCAAGCACCTTATCTTGAACGACAAAAAGAGCATGATTTGGCTCTGCGGTGGAAAGACAAACGTGATGATGATGCCATGCATCAAATTGCAGCGGCTCATATGCGTTTAGTGATTGCTATTGCTAATCGCTTTAAACGTTTCAAAATGCCATTGGGAGATTTGGTCCAAGAAGGGTATGTGGGACTATTGGAAGCAGCTGCACGTTTTGAACCTGATCGGGAAGTGCGTTTTTCAACGTATGCAACGTGGTGGATACGCGCTTCTATTCAAGATTATATTTTGCGAAATTGGTCAATCGTTCGAGGGGGAACGAGTTCTTCGCAAAAAGCACTTTTCTTTAATCTTCGGCGTTTGCGTGCAAAACTGATACAAGATGATAGTGCTTTGTCAAAACAGGATATTTTTCGCACAATCGCTGAAAAGCTTGGCGTTTCCGTGCGCGATGTTGAAACGATGGATTTTCGTTTTTCCAGTTCTGATAATTCCTTGAGTGTTTCTGTTTCTGAGAATAGTGATAATCCCATTGCTAAGATGGATGTTTTGGTGGATGATAGTCCTCTTCCTGATGCTTTAATTGAGCAAGTCATTGATGGTCAACGGCGTACACAGTGGCTTTACGATGCGTTGCAAATTCTCAACGAACGGGAGTTGGAAATTATTCGCTTTCGTCGCTTAAATGAAGAGGGGGCGACTCTCGAAGTTTTGGGTGAAAAGTTAGGAATCTCGAAAGAGCGCGTGCGTCAAATTGAAGCTAGGGCTTTGCAAAAATTGCGTTCTGCTCTCCTTACGGTTCATTCAGAAGACGCTTACGATATATAAGCAGTGAAATGCTTTGGGGGGGGAGGAGGAAAGAGAATATATTAAGTGGGGGCATATGAGAATATGATGAAGTCAGTTTTAGGGGGGGGCATATTTGTTTAGGAATATGCCTCCTTGGGGGCGCTACTGGTAAACAGAGGAAGACAGGGGGCAGAGTTAGTTGGAGGAAATATGTATCACACGGAGGCCTATAGAGGCATGATGAAATTGGATTTTAAAGTGTTCCTCCTTATTTTCGAATATGCTTTAAGGGGGAGGGCGTGATACAGATAGAAAAGAATTAAAACTGTAGCAGATGAGAAAAAGGGCTTATTCTGTAATAATTTTCACTTTGGTACCTGCGGGTAAAGTTTGCGTTGGTGAGAGGGCGTTGAGGATGCGAAAGAGTTTTTCTTTATATGGTGTGTATTGCATTTTATCTGCAAGATTTGCAACGGTTTCTCCTTGTTTAACACGAACAACACGGATTTTTAAGGGCTGCAATTTTTTTAACTGTGAAGATGAAAGAGAATGAAAGCTTTGTAGCGTTTTTTTGGCAACCTCTGCAAAATTTCGAGAATTATGTGGAGCGGCCGTCAAAAAACGAAAGATGTGGTTGTTGAATGGAATGGCAACCACATCAAATTGCCATTGATCATTGGTAGCATAGGCCTGTGCTCCAAGTAAACTTTGGCTTTGGAATCCTTGACGCGTAAATTCTTGATTGGGGAGCCCTTGAATTGTGATGGGGCGGATAGATGATTGGTCTAGCCCGAGAATCCAGCCGCTTTTCAAATAATCACTCGCAGATATTTCAGCAGGATGTGGAATAGCGTCAAAACGAATCGCAATTTTATCTGGTCCACTGGCCCAAACAGTGTGTGCTGAATGTTCTATTGTAAAATTATTTGGAACAGAAAAAGCTATGCGCAATTGTGGGTGAATAAATTGGTTGCCTCGTACAAAACCTGTATAAAAGCCTCCTCCAAAAATCATGCCATCAATGCTTTTGAGAAAAGAATCATGATCGGATATTGTACTATTCCCTTTACTGATTTTACGCGCTTTTTCTATCGCAAGCCGAATGCGTTGAGGGGTGGTTGGGTGAGAAGCTAGAAAATCTAGAGAGGCATTTTGGGTGCCGGAGATATTACGAAAAGCACTATAGGCTTCCATTGTTTGAAGAAAGCGCGGTGAAGCAAATGGATCATATCCTGATTGTTGGAGCATTTCGAGTGCAAGGGAATCAGCTTCCAGCTCTTGATTGCGGGAAAATTGCGCGAGTTGTTGCTTGTTTTGCATAGGGTTATGAAGTTTTTTGCCAATAGAAGAAAGAAGACGTGAAGACATGTGATTGGTCATCTTTAATTGGGCTTCTTTTTGCAGGCGTAAAATGCCATGATTAGCTCTGATATGTGCTATCTCATGGGCTAAAATGGCTGCAACTTCTGAAGAATCATTGGCTAATGCCAGCATACCACGAGTGATGTAGATCGAGCCATTGGGGAGCGCAAAGGCATTGACAGTTTCTGAGTTTAAAATTGTTACAGAATAGCTTTGATGAGAACTATGTGATGCAACTGCCAGTTTACGGACAATCTTTGCTAAAAGGTGTTCAAGTTTTGCATCATGATAAGCGCCACCATACATTTGCAGAATACGTGGGTGTTGCAGAGCGCTTAATGTGACATAGATATTGTGGTTGTTGGTACGTTTGATCGTTTTAGAAGAAGTGGAAGAAAGCCTATCATTTTGAGAAAGTGGTGTATGACAAGCCGAAAGGAGAAACGTTAAACTTATGAGAGTGGCTTTATACAGGCACGAGCGAAAAAGAAAATTGCGGTGAAAAATGGGGTGCGTTGGACCATGGTGCACATTATTTCTGCGGAGTAATTTGGCAAATTGCATTTGTATCTTTGTATCGTATGTTTCTTTAAGAAAGGCATTAGAGATAAGGATTCGTTTGGCTATATCATGCTTTTTGTTTATAAAAAATGACTCTCACTTATAAAAAGATGCACTGTAAAGAAAATTTTGTGAAAGGCAAAGTATGGCATGACAACATTTACGATATTATTAAATGGGGATGTTCATATCACTGATCGTTTGCTTAATCAAATTCAAAACAGTCGGGTAATTGCTGCTGATGGTGGTATGCGTCATGCGGCAGCGCTTAATGCGACGCCTGAGTTGTGGTTAGGGGATTTTGATTCATCAGATGAGAATTTAATACGTCAATATAGTCATGTTCCGCGTGAAGTTTTTCCCTCTGATAAAGATATGACAGATAGTGCTCTGGCATGTGAAAGAGCGCTGCAAAATGGCGCTAAAAAGCTTATTTTGTGCGGTGCTTTGGGAGGGGAGCGAAGTGATCACAGCCTTTCTCATATAACGCAAGCGTTGATGATGGCTGAAAGGGGTATTTCAGTGTTGTTGACAAGCGGTTTGGAAGAAGGTTGGCCAGTTTTGTCAAAACCTTGTTCGTATGATTTGCCTAAGGGATGTTTGTTTAGTATTATCGGTTTTTCTGATTTAAAAGGTTTAACTCTTAAAGGGGTAAAATGGCCAATTTGTGACAAAAATGTGTCATTTGGCTCTTCTTTAACACTTTCTAACCGTATTTGTGGAACCTTTTCTTGCCATTTAGGTTCTGGAAAAGCTATATTGTTAGTGTCTGTACCTATTCCATAAAGCTCTTCCAATATATTTTGAATAAGGCAGGGGGGGGCCTAGTGATGAAGTGCCGACATAAACGATATATGTATTGATCTTGAGAAGGAAAGGTTTTGATATGTTAAAATCAATTTTTAAAGTGGCCGTTGTTTCAGCCATTGGTTTCAGTTCAGTCGCTTGTACTACAAACGATGAACGCGTTGCACGTTACGGCGTAGGAGGAGCAGCAATCGGTGCTTTGGCTGGAACTGCTATTGCTGGAAGTACGCCTGGAGCAGCACTGACCGGTGCAGCATTTGGTGCTTTGGCTGGAACAGTAACAGGTGCAGCTGCAAATCAAAGAAAACAACAAAGACAGGTATCACAATTGTGCACGTATCGTGGTCGTAGAGGGCATGTTTACCAAGCACCTTGTGGACAGAGAGTTCCTGTACGACAATTATGTGCTTACCGTGATGCAAGAGGGGTGATGTATAAAGCACCTTGTCCGCGCCGCGTTCGTTAATGGCGGTGCCGCTTCTGCGGCTTGACCGCATTTTCTTAAATTTTGGAAAAACGCCTTTGCTCAATCAAGCTTGTTTATCGGTTGAGCAGGGGGCGCGTATTGCGCTGGTCGGCCGTAATGGTTGTGGAAAATCGACCCTATTAAAAATTGCCGCAGGAATATTAGAACCTCATGGTGGCGAAATTTTTCGCCACCCGCGAGTAACGCTCCGTTATGTCTCACAAAATCCGGATTGTTCAGGATTTGAAGATATTAATGCTTATATGGAAGCGGGGCTGGACGATACATCTGATGTCCAGTGGATCAATACGCTTCGCACAAATTTAGGGTTTTCTGGGGCGGAAAAATTGGAAACGCTTTCGGGAGGCGAAAAGCGGCGTGTTTCACTGTTACGGGCCATTGCTGCAAAACCCGATATTTTGTTCTTAGATGAACCAACCAATCATCTTGATTTACCAACCATTGAATGGCTGGAAGCTGTTTTGGCTTCTTTGCGTTCAGCGATTGTGGTGATTTCCCATGATCGGCGATTTTTAGAAAATGTTACGCGGTCAACGGTATGGCTTGATCGTGGCACAACCAAAAGACTGGAAAAGCGTTTTTCTGAGTTTGAAAATTGGCGTGATAAAGCACTGGAAGAAGAAGCCATCGAACAGCATAAATTGGGGCGCCAAATTGCTCGTGAAGAGCAATGGTTGCGTTATGGCGTGAGCGCACGGCGTAAGCGTAATGTACGGCGCTTAGGCGAATTAAAAGACTTAAGACAGCGTCATCAAACCTATAAAGGGCAGCCGGGAAATGCACTTTTGACAGCAGCAAAAAGTCATGATTCTGGGCAATTGGTGCTTGAAGCAAAGAAAATTTCAAAATCCTATGGTGATCGCATTATCGTGAAAGATTTCTCTTTGCGCATTCAGCGGGGTGATCGAATCGGGTTGGTGGGACCCAATGGAATCGGAAAGACAACGCTCCTTTCTGCATTAATTGGGCAAGAAGCCGTGGATAGTGGAACGGTGAGGCATGGCTATAACCTCTCTATGGCATTGCTTGATCAGCAACGTATTTTAAATGAAGAAGAAACTTTAGCGCATTATTTAACGGGAGGAAGAGGTGATACTCTTGTGATCAATGGGCTGGAGCGGCATGTGGTTTCTTATATGAAAGACTTTTTATTTTCACCGGAACAAGCACGCACTCCCCTTAAAGAATTTTCCGGGGGAGAAAGAGCACGCCTCATGCTTGCACGACTTCTTTCTCGTCCTGCAAATTTTTTGATTCTTGATGAACCGACCAATGATTTGGATATGGAAACTTTGGATTTGTTGCAAGAATTTATTGCTGATTTTGCGGGAACTGTATTGTTGGTCAGCCATGACAGAGACTTTTTAGATCGTACTGTAACGCATATGTTGGCACCTCAAGGTGATGGTCATTGGGTTTTGTATGCGGGCGGCTACAGTGATATGATGGCGCAAAACCAGCATGCTCTTCGTTTACAACGCAAAAAAACAGAATTATCGCAGCGTAAAGCACCTTCAAAATCTCATGCGGGAGAGCTTTCAAAGCAGGACACATCAACAGATCATGGCTTGATAGGGCGGGAGAAAAAAACACGAAGTAAATTGTCTTATAAGCAGGTTTATGCATTGGAAAAATTGCCTGAAGAAATTGCTGTTTTGCAGGACGAAATCAAAAAAATTGAGCAAGAACTCTCTGATCCAGCTCTCTATCGCAGTGATAAAGAGCGTTTTGAGCGTTTATCAACAACGTTGGAAAAAAAGAAAAATACTTGCACACAAAAAGAAGAAGAATGGTTAGAGCTTGAAATTTTACGCGAAGAAATGGAAGCGTGTTCACGGTAATGTTTTAGATATTAATATCTAAGCATTTTAATTCGTATTGCATCATCGCTTTTCTTTGATTTGTTACAAGAGTTTGTGGCTGATTTTGCGGGAACAGTGTTGTTGACGAGTTATGGCAGAGACTTTTTAGATCGCACTGTAACATATAGCACCTCAAGGCGATGGTCATTGGGATTTGTATACGGGGGCAGTGATATGGTAGCGCAAAACAAGCATGCTCTGAGCTTACAAGGCAAAGAAACAAAACTATCTTTGCCGTGAGTTTTTTCAAAATTTCGTATATGGAAATATGCCAGTTCCCTTGCATACTTTGCCAGTCCCCAATGTTGCTACAGCGCCCCTTGGAACTTGAGAGCATTCATAAGAAATATTCCCTTGTCTTTACCTTATGCTTTAAACATACCACCTCCGCTTATGATGGAAAAGCAAATGATCCTCATTGATTCTAACGTAAGAAGTGTTGTGATGAGGAAAGCTTACTGTATTCGACATTATGATTTGAGTTTAAAAATGATGATTTGTTAAGATAAATCAACGTGTTATTGTGACATTGTCTAGGAGGAGAAAATGATGGCAATTAAAACAAAGCGAACAATTTCTACATTGATCGGTTTAGAAGATGCAGCTGAACTGTCTTCTTATTACCTCCGTAATGCGAATCATCTGCATCCTTTTGAACCTGTTAGATCTGATGATTACCATACCCTAACAGCTTGGGAAACACGAGCCAATGCATTTGCTTGTGAAAGTGCACAGGGACAAGCATATCGATATGCTGTACGATTAAAAAATGAAAACACAGTCATCGGTGTTGTGAATTTTACAAATGTGGTTCGGGGTGTTTTTCAAGCCTGTCATCTTGGTTTTTCTCTTGATGAAAAACAACAAGGCAAAGGTCTCATGTTTGAGAGTTTATCGGCTCTAATACGCCATATCTTTCATGTTTATCATCTACATAGAGTGATGGCAAATTATAGACCTGAGAACATAAAAAGCGAACGTTTATTAAAACGCCTTCATTTTGAAAAAGAGGGCTATGCCAAAGACTATTTGATGATTTCTGGAAAATGGAGAGATCACATTCTAACCTCTCGAATCAATGATCTTTATGAGTCCGTTAATAGATTCCAATAAAGTTTTGTTAAGGGTCTTTTTATCAAATGTGTAAATATGCTGAATTTCTCCCTATCCTCAAAGATTAAGATCTTTAACCACCTCTTCTTTTATAAATAGTTTAGAATCTCGTTTAGCGGATTTCAACTGCTGACCATTTTCATATGTTTCTTTTCGTAGATAATAAATTGATTTATCATCATAATTCATTTTTTTTCAATTTGAAGAGAGTCCTCAATATCGGAAGACTTTCTCACTTCAAATTTATTGATGTTTAATCATAAAAAACACCTCTCTTGCACATCACAAACTGGGTTGGCATACAAGTGAGGGTTTATGTGGATAAACAATGATTGAAGAATAAGAATAAAAATTCTCTGTATAAATCCTTTTAAATGTGAGGGCTGTTGCAATATTGTGTATTCTGTGACCGATAGTCTCGTTACAAGTTACACAAACGGCTTATTGTTTGGGTGAAATTTTTATACATTCATTTATTTTTTGCCATTTGTTTTTTGTATTTTCTTTTCTTAAGAAAATTTCCAATGTTATCAATGGTTTAATTCATACCAAGCGCATTTTTATAAAGTTCAATGATTGCTTCTTCTTCCATTCTTTCATGCTCTTCTTTTTTACGCAGCCGTATAATGCTTCGAACAGCTTTACTATCAAAGCCAGAGCCTTTAAGTTCAGTGTAAACGTCTTTAATATCATCAGAAATGGTTTTTTTCTCTTCTTCTAGTCGTTCAATACGTTCGATAAAAGAGCGTAATTGGTTTACGGATATAGCGTGTGTTTGATCGGTTACTGTATCGTTCATTGTATTTTTCTCCAAGTTATATATTTTAAGTTGTTTTTCGACGACGAATTTATGTTAAAAAAGCTTGAAAATAAAAAGTAAATCAAGCTACACAGCTTTTTTACAAATTGACTTTAAATATTTTGTAAAATTTTTAAGATATATGCATTGATAAAAGGGCTATAAAAAGAAAAATATGAAAATATACGTTTTAGACTTGAAAAGCTTTTAAAAAAGAAATGTGTAATTTGTTTTGAGAATTTGACATTATAGAGGAAGTTTTGTGATTTTAAAAAAACGATATTGGGTGTTTCAGAAAGGATTAAAAGTTTTTCTCTTGAGTATTTTGCTCTTGTTTCCCCTCGTTGTTTTTGCAAAAGCTGACTTTAGAGTGTGTAATACAACCCAACAGTCTGTAGGGGTTGCTCTTGGATATCGTACATTTTCAGGGTGGGTGAGCGAAGGCTGGTGGACGGTACCAGTGACGGAATGTAAAACTTTAATTGAGGGGCCTCTTGCTTCACGGTTTTATTATTTTTATGCGGAAGGGGCACAAAAAAAAGGGAACTGGGCAGGCTCTGTGACCATGTGTGTACAAGATAGCCAATTTACCATTCAAGGGGTTCATGATTGTTTCCCTCGAGGATATCAAAAGGCTGAATTTAAAGAGATCGATACCGGAAATCAAACCAGTTGGATGGTACAGTTGACGGATGAGTCTTTGTTAAACAATTCAGTTATACCTTCTCTTTCAGGAAATTCTCCACCGTGAAACGTGCACGTAAAGTAAAAATTATTGCGACTCTTGGTCCTTCTTCTTTTTCTCGTTTGATGATTGAGAAGCTTTTTAGGGCAGGGGCAGACGTTTTTCGTCTTAATATGAGCCATACTGATCGTGATATGCTGGGTGATTTGGTCAAGTCTATACGAGAAGTTGAAAAAACAGTTCGACGCCCCATTGGTATTTTAGTGGATCTTCAGGGGCCAAAACTGCGTGTGGGGCGTTTTGCTAAGGGGCAAGAAGATTTGCGTGTTGGGCAAAGCTTTACATTAGATAATCGCGATGTTCTTGGTGATGCACAGCGTGTTTTTTTCCCTCATGAGGATGTATTTTCGGCTGTTAAACCAGGGGATCGGTTGTTGATTGATGATGGAAGGGTGGAACTGCGTGCGCAAGTTTGTGATGGTCATTCTGTACAGTGTCGCGTGGTTTCTGGAACCCGTATTTCTGATCGAAAGGGTGTCAGTTTTCCCGATACAATTTTGCCTTTTGATTCGATGACGTCAAAAGATAAGGAGGATCTTCAGGCTCTTTTACAGCAGCCTGTTGATTGGGTTGCTCTTTCTTTTATTCAACGTCCAGAAGATATTATAGCGGTGCGTCAGTTGACGAAAAGCAAGGTGTCTTTGATGGCTAAAATCGAAAAGCCTCAAGCCTTGGAGCATATAGAGAAAATTATTGAGGTATCCGATGGTATTATGATTGCACGGGGTGATCTTGGAGTGGAAATGCCCTTGGAAAAGGTCCCTGCACTTCAGATGGAGCTCATAAAAGCTTGTCGTTTAGCAGGAAAGCCTGTTGTGGTGGCAACACAAATGCTCGAATCAATGATTACATCTCCTGTTCCCACACGCGCAGAAGTGTCGGATGTTGCTACAGCAGTTTATGCAGGAACAGATGCGGTGATGTTGTCTGCTGAATCTGCTTCTGGTCGCTATCCTGAAGAAGCTGTGCTTATGATGGACCGAATCGCGCGGCAAATCGAACAGGATCACACTTATGCTGCTCAGGTTGGGGCACAACATCCAGCACCAGAATCAACAGGAACGGATGCGATTTCTCTTGCTGCGCGTCAGATTGCTGAAACACTTGCTCTATCCGCTATCGTTGCCTATACGGCTTCAGGAACAACGGGGGTGCGCGCCTCTCGTGAACGCCCTAATAGACCGATTATTGCTTTATCGCCCATTGTGGAAACAGCACGGCGTTTGGCTTTAGTTTGGGGGCTTCATTGTGTGGTCACGCAAGATGCACGGAGTTTAGAGGATATGGTTGATCGTGCAGCAGCTATTGCATTTCAGGAAGGCTTTTGCAAAGGAGGAGATCGCTTCCTTGTGACAGCTGGGGTTCCCCTTGGAACGCCCGGTGCGACAAATCTCTTGCGTATTGCTTCTGTCTCTCAAGATGGAACGAAAGGGATTTGAGCCGTTTACGCATGGTGTTTTTTCATGCGCCTTTGAACAGGCTTTAAAAACAACGGGTGCGCGCCTCTTGTGAATGCCTCCATAGAACCCATTATTCTTTTATCTCCTATCGTAAGATAGCAAGGTGTTGCATTAGGTCGTCCAGTTTGGGGATGGGAGCAGATGCGGTGATGTTGTCTGTTGATTTTGTTTTAGTTCTGAGGAAGCTGCTTTTACGGTAGGGCATTTAATGGGAGCCCCCCTTTTATTTCATTAAGGCATATTGGGGATTGCTTTATTGAGTTTATACGAGCGAGATGTTCATTGATAATGAGAATTTATTCTTTTTCTTTTTGAATGAGAGCCTTGAAATTGTTCTCATTTTAAACTTTTGCAAACAGAATTGAATAAAATTAAAATTATGTGCCTAAAAAATCGTACTGGTATGTTATGAGAAAAAGTGATGGGTGAATGTGTTTTTAAAATATGCTTTGTCTGATCATTTGCAACATATTGATTTATAATGATAATTTATCGTTATTAAACTTGAATTAGAACCCCGAATTCCGTAAAATTCTCTTCAATTTATTTATGTTTTGTTAATTATAACTCTTTGCTTGTACGTCACAAGCGGGTGGGACATGTGGGTAAAAATTGTACAAGAAAGGCATAATTCTTATGAACCGTTTTAAGAGCCAAGGGGGCTGTCGCAATATTGAGGGCTGGTTATAATGATGGTGCCGACTTGCTCTTTTATTAAGCTTGGAGATTTTGGGTGGTGGGGAGAGGAATATGGATTATTTGTTATAAGGATAAAAATAGCGGTAGAGGATGTTTTCAAGAGCTATTATTGTTGTTTATGATGTTTGAGGTTGTATGAGATTAACATACTCTTCGGTTTTGACTTTTTTCTTGCTCTAAAGGATGAAAATACTTAATTCACGCTGGTTTATAAATGATACGGTTCTTTTCGGTGGGTTTCATCGGATGGACATTCTAGGTGCAAAGACTCCATGGTGCTTATATTATTAAATGGCGGTGTTTTACGGTATAATAGATAAGGTTATTTTTTTAATATATTGAATCTGCTTGATATTATCTAGGGGCAAGGATTTTGGACATGCATTCATAGGGAACATGAATATAGCTCTTTTTTTCGAAGGGTGCTTTATTTGTTTGTTGCTGTTGTCATTTATATGATTTTTTTACAATGATGTTGGTTTTGTTATCTTATTGCGCTGTTAAAAGACATCTCATTTGAAATGTGGTGATATAAGGCAGCCTCCTTGATATAGGAAGCGTTTGTGCGGAGGTGAAATATTCAGGGTAGGGCTTTCTTGTTGAGGTTTAAGTTAATCCCATAAGTCGTGAGTAGCTGGAATCCTTCCTATAAGAAACCAGACTGTTTACAGACTGGCGTGGGTTTAAGAATTTTTATCCTGTGAGATGTGGCGGACAAGTCAAGTCTCTGGTTTATTATGCGCTGATGTACTTTTTAGAAATCTTCCTGTTCTTGTTCTTGAATGTTTGTGTGGTTTTGATCATCTTTGAGCAATTGGTTGGTGAGATTTTCAATGCGTTGTGTGGTGTCACGCATAATTTTCCCCATGGTGCGGTCTCTTTCGTTGTGGAGTCGTAAAAGAGCATTGTAGTCTTCTTGTAATTTTTTATTTTCTCGTTTTATTTCTTCCATTTCATCGATAATCATTATGCCAGCCATAACCGATAAACGATGGTCGCCAATTTCACCAAAATTGTTCTTTAAATGTGTGATATATTGATCTAATTGAGCAGCAAGCGCAATAAGACGACGTTCTTGTCCTTTGTCACAAGCCATGCGATAAATTTTACCATCAATGGTAACGGAAACAGTTTCCATACATTCAAACCTTTATCTATCAATGACAACGCGAATTGTTTCCATTGCTTTAATAAGACGTTTGGAAACTTCTTTGTTTACGGACTCTAAGCGTTCAATTTGGGCTTCAGCTTTGTCAAGCGCTTGGGCAAGATGGCTGCGGTCAGCATTCATTCGTTGGATTTCTTCTTCCCATTCGTTATTTTTATCAATAACGGCATTACGGTTTATTATGGTGATCTCTAAAGTTCTAAGTGCCTTTTCTAGGTGCTCTAAAGCATCTTGTAGAACTGTAGTCTCTTGGTTCATTGCTTTTATCCTTTGGGTAATTGTATCCTTTATCAATGTGTTATGCAAAAACGAATCACTTTCACTCTTGTGTTGTGTGCATTTTATTTTTAAGTATGTAAGATATTTTAGCAAGCAAAGCAGGGGATAGATATAAATTAAAAGCTGGATTTTTTGCGCGTATTGGCATAAATGACATGGATATACAGGACGCGTGAGGGGAATGTTATTAATGTTATTGAAGTGGTGGCAAAAAGTCTCACGCTAATGGTTAGAAAATAGTATTTCTTGAGAATTTTAAGAGAATACGGAAAAAGCAACAGAATAACGTATTTAACGAAATGGTCGATTATTCATGACAAACACCCACCAACAGAATCAGATGGCCAATGCTATCCGTTTTCTTGCTATTGATGCGATTGAAAAAGCAAATTCTGGTCATCCAGGCTTGCCAATGGGAGCCGCCGATATTGCTACGGTTCTTTATACAAGATTCCTTGCTCATGACCCCAAAAAACCTCGCTGGCCTAACCGTGATCGTTTTGTGTTATCAGCAGGACATGGGTCTATGTTGCTTTATGCTCTCTTGTATCTTTCTGGTTATGAAGATATTGGCATTGAAGATCTCAAAAATTTTCGCCAATTAGGAGCAAAGCTTGCTGGGCATCCAGAATATGGGCATGTGGCGGGAATCGAAACAACGACTGGTCCTCTCGGACAAGGGTTGGCGAATGCCGTGGGGATGGCTCTTGGAGAGCGTTTGCAAAATGCCCGTTTTGGTGATCTTATCAACCATTACACCTATGCGTTGGTGGGCGATGGATGCCTTATGGAAGGGATATCTCAAGAAGCACTTTCCCTTGCCGGTCATTTGAAACTCAATAAGCTTATTGTGTTGTGGGACGATAATAATATTTCTATCGATGGAGAGATTTCCCTTGCTGACAGTACAGATCAGATTGCGCGTTTTAAAGCTTCTGGTTGGGAGACACATAAAGTCAATGGGCATGATCAAGCAGCAATTGCGCGGGCTATTGAGGCGGCACAAAATTCCGATAAACCAACTTTGATCGCTTGTAAAACAACAATTGGTTTTGGAGCACCCAATAAAGCGGGTACCAATAAAGTTCATGGAGCCCCTTTGGGCGCACGAGAAATCGCTGAAACCCGTATCGCTTTAGGGTGGGATGCTGAGCCTTTCGTTATTCCAGCCGATATTCTCGATAATTGGCGCTTGGCTAGTCTCAATGCTGCTAAAAAACGCCAAAAATGGGAAGAAAAATTTGCTGATCTTCCTGTCTCAGAGCGTGTGGAGTTTGAAAGATTGATGCGGGGCGATCTCGTGGGCGGATTTGATGGCGCTATTGATACTTATAAACAGAAATTGGTTGAAGAGCGCCCCGTTGTTGCTACGCGTAAAGCTTCGGAAATGGCTCTTGAAGTGATCAATGAGGTCGTTAGTGAGACTATTGGTGGTTCGGCTGATCTAACCGGATCTAATAATACAAAAAGTAGCCAGATGAAAAGTATCTCTTCTGAAGATTTTTCAGGGCGCTATCTGCATTATGGAATTCGCGAACATGCAATGGGAGCTGTGATGAATGGTCTTGCCCTTTATGGCGGCTTTATTCCTTATGGGGGAACCTTTTTATGCTTTTCTGACTATATGCGTCCTGCTATGCGTTTGTCTTCTCTCATGGGGTTGCGGGTGATTTATGTCATGACTCATGATTCTATTGGTCTTGGTGAGGATGGTCCGACCCATCAACCCGTGGAGCATTTGGCTTGCCTGCGTGCAATGCCTAATCATTTTGTGTTTCGTCCTGCCGATGCTATGGAGACAGTCGAGTGTTGGCAATTGGCTTTGAAAGCACGCGGGACGCCTTCTACCTTGGCTTTAAGTCGACAAAATCTACCGCTTTTGCGTCAAGAGTATGAAGAAGAAAATCTTTGTATGCTTGGTGCTTATGAATTCCTAACAGCTAGCGATGATGCACAAGTGACGCTGTTTGCTTCTGGTTCAGAATTGCAAATTGCAGTGGAGGCACATACGGTGTTAGAAGAAAAAGGCATCCCAACGCGTGTGGTTTCTGTGCCTTGTTTTGAACTTTTTTCTCAACAATCTCTCTCCTATCAGCGTGCTCTCATTGGAGATGCACCGATTAAAATTGCCATTGAAGCTGCTGTCGCCCAAGGATGGGACCGTTTTATTGGCTGTGATGGTGTGTTTATTGGTATGGAGGGCTTTGGGGCAAGTGGAACAATTGATGCCCTTTATGCGCATTTTGGTATTACTTGGGAAAATGTTGTTGCCACCGTTGAAAAAGAGCTGGAAAAGATTAAAGAGGAAAAGACAAAGTGACAGCTTATGTTGTCATGAATGGGGTGATTGTAGGGCATCATATTCTGTGCAGTATTGTGGATGATCTTGTGCATTATTGTGGATAAGTGAGTGAGTGATCAAGATATTGACATTGTGGGAATTAATGATTTTGGATTGGTGAAATACCCATTTATTGTGTTTTAAATGTTGTGCTTAAAAAATTGATGAGGAAACATGTGAAATGACAGTTCGTGTTGCAATTAATGGGTTTGGTCGTATTGGTCGCAATATTTTACGTGCACTTGTGGAAAGTGGACGACAAGATGTTGAAGTGGTTGCAATTAATGATTTGGGATCGGTGGAAACAAATGCCCATTTATTACGCTATGATTCAGTTCATGGGCGTTTTCCTGGGATCGTTAAGGTGGTAGGGGATGCTATTGATGTGGGAGGTGGTTTAATAAAGGTATGCGCAGAGCGTGATCCTGCTCAATTGCCTTGGAAAGATTTGGATATCGATATTGCTTTGGAATGTACGGGTATTTTTACTGCGCGTGATAAAGCAAGTGCTCATTTAGATGCGGGGGCAAAGCGTGTTCTTATTTCTGCGCCTTCTGAAGGAGCAGATCTTACGGTCGTCTATGGGGTTAATCATCAATCTTTAAGCAGCGAGCATCGCGTTGTTTCAAATGCTTCTTGTACAACCAATTGTTTGGCGCCTGTTGCACAAGTTTTACACAATACGGTCGGCATTGAAAAGGGCTTTATGACAACAATCCATTCTTATACGGGTGATCAACCTGTATTGGATACAATGCATCGGGACCTTTATCGTGCACGTGCGGCAGCTCTTTCTATGATTCCTACCTCAACAGGAGCGGCAAAAGCTGTGGGATTGGTCTTGCCAGAATTAAAGGGATTGCTTGATGGTGTATCGATTCGTGTTCCGACCCCTAATGTTTCTGTGGTTGATTTGACATTTATCGCTAAGCGTTCCACAACAATCGAAGAAATTAATACAGCTATTGCTACTGCTGCACAGGGTTCTTTGAAGGGCGTTTTGGACACTACAGAAGAGAAACTCGTGAGTTGTGATTTTAATCATAATCCTCATTCAGCTATTTTCCACAATGATCAAACCAAAGTGATTGATGGTAAGCTCTGTCGCGTTCTGGTTTGGTATGATAATGAATGGGGCTTTTCTAACCGTATGAGTGATACGGCAGTGGCTTTTGCTAAGACAATATAAGAGGACCTCAGGGTCCTCTTTTTATAGGGAAAAGTCTCATTTTTGTGCAATTTTGAGAAAAATAGATAGAGGCTGTTGTTCTCATGCGCTAGAGAGAAGAGGCTATTGAAAAATTGATGATGTGTTTTGTTTTAATACTGTGTCAATACGTGCTTTTAAAAGATGCATGAAAGAGTAAACTTTTAAAAAGTAAGATCTGAACGAGATACCTTTTGAGAAAACGTTAGAAAACAGAAACAGGAGATGTAAACTCTTTTTCCTAGAAGTAAAAGGAAGCTTTAATAGAGATCAAGTTGAGCCAATGCATTTGTTTGCCACAATGGAATATGAAGATTAAGAGCAATGGTGGGCTTTTGTACATTTGACGATAAAAGCTTTGGATTTTTATTAAGAAAAGGGTGAGAGATAGGCTGTCGTGGATCTCTTGTAAAAGCAAAGAGGGGGATAAGTGGAAAGAAAAGTGGGCAGGGTTGTTGGATGCGTTTTTATTTGAAACAATGGAAAGTGAAGAGGAAGCAGTGATGGGGTTTCGTACACTTGATGATGTTGATGTTTTGGGCAAACGTGTTCTGGTGCGCGTAGATTTTAATGTTCCTATGGCACAGGGCAAAGTTTGTGACGAGACGCGTCTTGTACGGCATAAAGAGACACTCATTGAGCTACAAAAATGTGGTGCTAAACTTATTCTGCTTTCTCATTGTGGTCGCCCCAAAGGAAAGGTAGAGCAAGAGTTTTCACTCCGTCCTGTTGTGCAAGTGCTGGAAAAGATCATTAATCAGCCGGTTGCTTTTGCTCCGGACTGTATCGGTTCGGCGGTGCAGGTTGCAGTTGAGTCATTACAAAATGGTGGTGTTTTACTGCTTGAAAATGTTCGTTTTTATGCTGGTGAAGAAAAGAATGATTGTTCTTTTGCAGAAGCTTTGGCTCATAATGGAGATCTCTATGTTAATGATGCTTTTTCAGTTTCTCATCGTGCCCATGCTTCGGTGGAGGGAATAACGCATTTGTTGCCTTCTTATGCAGGACGCTCTTTGCAAGGTGAATTGCAGGCATTAGAAAAAGGACTTGGCAATCCAGCACGTCCTGTGGTTGCCCTTGTGGGAGGAGCGAAGGTTTCTAGTAAGCTTTTTGTGCTCAATCATTTGGTGGAAAAAGTTGACTCCTTAATTATTGGTGGGGGGATGGCTAACAGTTTTTTAGCTGCACAAGGTATCCATGTAGGAAAATCACTGTGTGAACATGCATTGATGGAAACGATAAAAAAAATCATTAAAAAAGCGCAAGAGTGTCACTGTACGCTTCTGCTCCCTCAGGATGCTGTCGTTGGATTTCGTTTTGAAAAAGATGCACCGCATCGTCTTTATGACATTGAAGATATTCCACAAGATGGCATGATATTGGATATTGGGACGCGCTCTATTGCGCATATCAATGCTGCGATAGATGAAGCTGCTACTCTTGTGTGGAATGGACCCCTTGGTGTTTTTGAGATGTCTCCCTTTGATAAGGGAACCATTGCCGTTGCACGCCATGCAGCAGAACGTAGTTTGACGGGAAAGTTGGTTTCAATTGCGGGAGGGGGCGATACGGTTTTTGCCCTTAATCATGCCGGTGTTGCCAATGATTTTACTTATCTTTCGACTGCTGGAGGAGCTTTTTTGGAATGGATGGAAGGAAAGACTCTTCCTGGTATTCTTGCCCTCATGCAGGCTTAAAGGGCTTCTTTGAAGGGAAGGTTAAAGAAAAACTATACAGTCGTGTAGAGTGTTTTTTGATAGTGTTGCGCATTTTTAGAAATTAAGACAAAATAAAGAGGAATTTTTTATGAATGAACGGCTTGAAGATATTGCACTTGCTTTGGTGCATGCAGGTAAAGGTATTTTGGCGGCAGATGAAAGTACGGCGACCATTGGAAAGCGTTTTGAAAGCATTGGTGTTGAATCCAATGAAGATAGGCGCCGTGCTTATCGTGAAATGCTTTTTAGTACAAAAGAAGCGATGGAAAACGCCATCTCTGGGGTTATTTTATTTGATGAAACCATTCGGCAAAAAACATCAACTGGGAAAATGTTGACGGATCTTATTCGGGATTCAGGCGCTTTGCCAGGGATTAAAGTTGATACCGGTGCAAAACCCTTGGCTGCTTTTCCCCAAGAAACAATTACCGAAGGGTTGGATGGTCTTCGTGAGCGGCTAAAAAATTATTATGCTTTGGGAGCACGTTTTGCTAAATGGCGTGCGGTAATTGCTATTGATGAACACACTTTGCCAACAAGAGGCGCCATAAGACAAAATGCACAAGCTCTTGCACGCTATGCTATCTTATGTCAGGAGTTCAATATTGTGCCCATTGTTGAGCCGGAAGTGTTGATGGATGGATCATCGTGTGGGCATTCAATTACACGCTGCTTTGAGGTGACACGCACTGTTTTGCAAGCTGTCTTTAAAGAATTGTTTGAAGCTCGTGTTCTTTTGGAGGGGATAATTTTAAAGCCCAATATGGTGATTGATGGAAAGGATGCTCGCAAGGCTTCTGTTGAAGAAGTTGCTGAAAAGACTGTCCAAGTGCTTAAACAGACTGTTCCTGCCGCTGTTCCCGGAATTGCTTTTCTTTCTGGAGGGCAGTCTGATCAGGAAGCAACGGCGCATTTATCTGCCATGAATTCTTTGGGCGTATTGCCTTGGAAATTGACCTTTTCCTATGGACGAGCACTGCAAGCAGCTGCCTTAAAAGCATGGGCGGGAAAAGATGAAAATATTGCTGTTGCACAGAAGGCATTTCGTCATCGGGCTCGGATGAACCATCTTGCGGCTTTGGGACAATGGACAAGAGAACAAGAAAAAGCGTGCGATTGAAGCACAAGCCCTGTTTTTAAATGCGGAGAGATTTTGCATGTTTCTGCGTGATTTTTTGTGCCCTCATCATGATAAAAATGGCGGGGGCGTTTTAGACTTGAAAGCTTTCTCAGAGAGTTTTTTCCTTGGACCTTTTAAAAGTCTTTAATGGGTGCTATCGAGAGATAAGATTGCGGGAGAGGTGCAATTTCGAGAAGGGGAGATAATGCTAGGAAATTTGTGAATGCACAGCACTTTAGTATGGTGTCGTTCATGGGTGGGCACTTGCTTTTTGAGTGAAAATCAGAAAGCTCATACTGTATTGAAGAGTTTGATATTGTGATATTTTTTCTTTTTCATGTTGTCATTACTTGTCATCAGCAGAATTTATTTTATTGCAGTTTCAAAGGTGGATTAAGCGGGTAGATTAGAGAGTTGCGATTTCTGAGCGGATTGGAATACAGCTTATGAAGCTTTTCTGCGTCAGGATAGCTTCCTCTTCAATGGGGGTAGTTTTTCTATTGGCGAACGAATTGAATAACTCTTGCGAAAGAAAATAGATTTGTACCTCAATAAAACACCTATTTTTTCGTTAAAATGGATAAATTTTTCTTGTATTTTGTGATGATATAATTAAAAATAAATAACTTCATAGCATCTTGGCTTAAAACGGGGGGAGTTGTGGACGGTATATCTTCTAAAAATAACAGCATATCTTCTAAGAATACAAGCATCAAAAGAAAAAATCGATACGCAGAACAGAGCTTTTCTGCAATTATGATGCGAAAATTGTGCAATATGGTGCGTGGGGTATTCGAAGGGATCTTTACAGTATTTACTTTCATAATTTTTATTATCTTGCTCAGCATACGTGGACCGGTTCATACCGCATTAAAAGTTTTTGGGTCGGTGAGTGGAATAGGGTGCTTTTTCTTTTTTGTCGGATACTACTTAGAACGCCGTGACGCAACAGCAGATGAAGCCGGTATATCGTTCGCATTACTCATGGCAATTGCTGAAGGCGTTTCTTCTATTTGCTGCCTGTCTGCTGCGTGGGGTTACGACGCTCTCTTATTCCGTTTAGCACCTCCTGGGTATGTTCTTATTCTCCCTGAATAAATAGGGTGCAATTCGTTTGCATACAAATCAAAATGAGAGGCTGTCTGCCTCTCAAATTCTTAATAATCGCTCTCCAAAATAATGACATCAGACCCGCGTTCAATGAAGGGGCTAACAAGCTTTGGGTCCTTAAGCCTCAAGGCAACCCTTTACAAGTTGCGCCTAACGGCATCCTTGACCTTAAGACAGAAAAACGGCTTATGAACAAACTCTCTTATTAAGCCACATCATCTTTTATTCTTCTCATGCGGTTCTGAAATCATGATATAAGGGGCAAGCTTCTCATCGTGCCTAAATGGTAACTTATCGTGTGTTAAATGGAAAAATGAGAAAAAGCATCTTTATGCAATATAATCCAATTATGATTTATTGATTTAAACATAAAGGGTTTAAAGCCTTCTACAAGACTGATACGATAAAAGGGGGGAAAGTTACCTATCTTAGAAACTAAGGCGTATTTTAGGTGCTCTTGATATAGCTATCTCACCAAATGGTTTTGAAGACTTATCCTTTTAGCTCTATTTATTAAAAGGTCATTTTGAGGGGGGCTTGGCTAATGAATGTAAAGGAAAATTAGCACGTAATATTTCGCTTTGCTGGTATAGATGCTGAATGAAGTTAATTATCTAGAGGATCACTGAAGAGGGAGCGCTAAAAAATGATGAAAATCCTCCGTACTTCGGTGAATGCATGGTTGAAGATATAATCGTAGAACTTGGCTTATCTGTTCCTGAAACAGCTGAATGGTTTGAAATGGTTAGGGTGTCAGTTCTGCATATGCTTGACTCGCTATACAAAAAAATTACGATTTCGTGCAAGCTTTAAAACATAAATACCCTAAAGATATATCCTCTTTGTACATGTTCTTATCATCGTTAAAATGCCTTCTTAAAGCACGACAGGGGATGCTATAAAATTGAGAGCTGTAAAATATATGGGGCAGGGGGTGAGAAGATGGTGTTCAATCGAAGTACTCTATCCTTATTTTTATGGGCTATGCCTGAAAGAGAGAGCTGGAGAGACGATTTGTGAGCAAAGAGAAAGTGTTTTGAGGTTGCGTGTCTGCAAGAGCAGAACAGTGGTCGTGGTGATATTTAAAAACAATAAATTTGATAAAATTTTACAATTTTGCCAAAAGCCAGTTTATTATAAAAGCTGTTGCTTATACGCGCTCATACAAAAGTTATAAGAAGCCCAAAAGTGCTAAAAAAGTCTTTGCTCTTTTTCAATAAGACGGATCTGCAAACAATATTCAAAAAGTGTTCGTGTTTTTGAAAGAGCATAAAAGGATACTCTTGCAATAGAGAGAAGCGTATTTGTGAGTTACAATTTGTCATGATTTTCGGTAAACACTATTGTTTAGAGCGGTGAGAGAGGGCATGAAAAAATTTTAATATTCAGTTTTTTAAAGAGTGTGGTCAGTCTTTAGGATAGAGCTTGTGTCCCTAGAGCCTATCAAATGAGCCGCATAAAGGCTTCAAGAAAGCGAGCACCTATTATACTTTTTGCCAGCGTATACTCTTTTGTCAGCGCCCCAATATTTTGACAGCCCTTAGAACGTAAAGGGGCAAGGGAGGTATTTTACCTCTTTCTTGTACCGTTTTACTCCACACGCCAACTCTGCTTGTGATGTGCAAGCCAAGAGATTTTGTTTGACTCACTATGAGGGTTTGACATGAGAAAATCCTATGGTATTCATGATCTTTCATGAAAAACAATGAATTATCCTTATAAATCAACGTGACAGTGCTGTTATGAAGAGAACTCCTTGCACATCTTAATAGCCCATAGAGATTAACTGGGTATTATTCTGTACACAGAAGTGTCTTTATAAAAATACTCCATCTTGCGCAGAAAAAAGAACAGCCCGTTAAAAAAGAAAAACATCTCAATGCTTGCTTTTCTTTTTTCTATGAGAGATTTAAATTGATAAGCCTGTCTGAAAAGAGTGCTGTTTATGCTCTTAAAGATACTGCTCTTGTATCAAGATCACTTACTCAGGCGAAAATTGGAGTTTTGCGAGGTAAGCATAAACGCCATTTTTTGCCACAAGTTCGGCATGGGTTCCTTCTTCCACAAGGGCGCCTTTATCCATCACAAGAATACGATCTGCTTTTAAAATTGTTGCCAAACGATGTGCAATGACCAATGTTGTTCGATTTTGCATCAATCCTTCTAAAGCGTCTTGCACCAACTTTTCACTGTTTGCATCTAAAGCAGATGTTGCTTCATCAAGTAGTAACAGGGGCGCATTTCTTAAAATTGCCCGTGCAATACCAATGCGTTGTTTTTGCCCCCCAGAAAGCATGGTACCACGTTCTCCTACTTGCGTATCCAAGCCATCTGGTAAAGCTTGAATAAATTCAAGTGCATTAGCCGCTTTAGCGGCAGCAAGGATTTCCTCTTCATGGGTAGTTTCAGTTCCAAAAATAATATTATCACGCAATGTTCCATCAAAAATGGCGACATCTTGTGGAACATAGGAAATTGCACTGCGTAAATCTTGTAAAGAAAGGCGATTAATTTCCATGCCATCCAACCGAATTGTTCCATTTGTCGGATCATAAAAACGAAGGATCAAAGAAAAAATGCTGCTTTTTCCTGCTCCAGAAGCCCCAACAAAAGCAACCGTTTCGCCTGCTTTTACAGAAAATGAAAGCGAGCGTAAAACCTTCTCTTGTGGTCTAGAAGGATAAGTAAAATCAACCTGATCAAAAACAAGTTCACCTCGAACAGGTTGCTCCAATGATAAAGGATTTTTAGGAGCTACAATAGTAGGTTGTTCTTGTAACAATTCGGCAAGCCGTTCAGCAGCGCCTGCTGCTTGGATTAATTCTGCTCCCAGTTCCGATAATTGCGCAAAAGTAGAAGCTCCAAAAACCGCATAAAGGACAAATTGCCCTAATGTTCCTCCTGTCATCGTTCCATTCAAAACATCACGCGATCCAATCCATAAAACAGCAACCACACTGCTAAAAACCAAAAAAATTGCAAACCCCGTAAAAAAGGAGCGCAAGATTACAGAAGCACGTGCTGTTTGAAAAGCACGTTCTATCAATTGTGAAAAACGTATTGTAACGAGTTTTTCAGCGGTAAAAGCTTGCACAGTGCGAATAGCGCTTACCTGCTCTGTAGCAACAGCATTGGCATCTGCAAGACGATCTTGCGCCGTGCGGGTACGAGAGCGAACTTTACGTCCAAAGACTACCAAGGGAATGGCCACAACAGGAATAGCCGCTAAAACCAACAAAGACAATTTAGCATTGGTGATCACCATCATCACGACGGCTCCGATCACGATAATCAGCTGACGTAAAGCGGTAGAGGCGGTAGAGCCCACAGCTAATTTTATTTGTGTGGTATCTGTTAGAAGCCTTGAAACAATCTCTCCTGAATGTGACCGATCAAAAAAAGCAGGAGAAAGTTTCATAATATGGACAAACACATCACGCCGTAAATCGGCAACAATCCGTTCTCCCAAGGTGATAACACAGTAATAACGGGCTGCTGAAGCAAATGCGAGAAACAAGGCTAAGATAAACAAAATTCCAAAGTAAAAATTGATATGTCCATGGCTTGAAGTAGAAAACCCATGATCAAACATTTGGCGGATAGCCACAGGCAAAGCTAATGTGACAAGAGCAGCAACAGATAACGCTAGAAAAGCAAAGATAAACAACCAACGATAGCGCAAAAGATAAGGAACAAAAATTGCAAGCGAAGAGAATGAAGATTTCTTAGGGGAAGGCTTTGTCGATTTTTCTGAACGAGAACGTAATGTCATAAAATTTTGCTCACTGTATTGGATTTGTAACACTTGATACAATGATGTATCTTGAACACTTGTTTTTTGATGCGTGCTCAGTTATAGGAATAAATACTTTAATCAATGTATCAAAAAGACAAAGGAAGTGCACTTAAAAAAACAAGCAAGTGCTATTTCATTCTATAAACGCAAAAGGTTTGACGCATGAAAGCGAATATTCACCCCAACTATCACAAAATTACCGTTGTTATGACGGATGGAACCCAATATACGACGCGCTCTACTTGGGGAAAAGAAGGCGATACTCTTAATCTAGATATTGATCCAAGAACGCATCCGGCATGGACAGGTGGCTCCCAAACGCTCGTAGATCGTGGTGGTCGTCTTTCTAAATTCAAAAATCGTTTTGGTAATATTGGCATGTAAAAGCCTCCTCTTTATGGGGTACAAGGGTTTTAAACAAAACGATTGCAAATGGATGGATTTTTTATCCTATCAAAGAGTGCACTTTAAATATTAATTCAAAAACGCATCCGACATAAACAGATGGGTCTATAAATCATTGTGGTTGCGTTTTTTAAATTCAAAAATCATTTTGAAATACACGCAAAAATCCTTTCTTCCCTAGAGTATAAAGACTTGAAATAAAATAATTGCAAACTTTTCTTCTTTTTTGGAACTGAACATACCCACGGAGAGGAAGTATTTTCCGCTTCTAAAGCTGCCAATGTATTTGAATTTATTCAAGCTTTACCAAACGTCTTTGATACGCAAGTAGAAGAACGTGGTACTATGCTTTCTGGGGGCAAAAACAACGCATCGGTATTGCACGGGCGATTTTAAGAAATGCAGCCCTCTTGTTGCAAGCCGGCACCATCATTGTATTTGCCAACTCGTGGATGTTGCTACAGCCCTTGGCACTTGAGATAATTTATTATAGGCATTTTAAGTCCTTTCTTAATAGTTTTTTTATTCACGCGGGCTCTCTCCGCTTGGTACGTGCAAAAGACATGGTTTTGATTGGTTCACCATGGAACAGGTTTGAAATGAGAGAATCTTACGGTATTCGGGATTCTCATTCAACATACAAAACAATGAATTATTATTATAAATCAAACTTTTACTGCTTGATGAAGCAACATTTTCTTTAGATGCAAACAGTGAAAAGTTAGTGCAAGATGCCTTAGAAGGATTGATGCAAATCATACAACCTTGGTCATTGCACATCGTTTGGCAACAGTTTTAAAAGCAGATCGTATTCTCGTGATGGATAAAGGCGCTTTTGTGGAAGAAGGAACACACAACTCATTATAAAAAAATAATGTTTATGCGCATTTGGCTAAACTGCAATTCTCATCTGAGTAAGTGATCTTGATACAAGAGCAGTATTTTTAAGGGCATAAACAGTACTCTTTTCAGACAGGCTTATCAATTTGAAACTCTCATGGAAAAAAGAAAGGCAAGCATTGAGATGTTTTTCTTTTTTAATAGGCTGTTCTTTTTTTTTTGCCTGAGATGAAGTATTTTTATAAAGACACTTCTGTGTACAGAATATAAAACGATATCCAGTTAAATCGCTATGGACTATTAAGATGAGCGAGGAGTTCTCTTTATAACAGTATCTTCACGTTGATTTATAATGATAACTCATTGTTTTTCATGAAAGATCTTACATGGAATTTCTCGTTTCAAATTTGATTATGTTGCATTAGTCAAAACCATGTCTCTTGCATATACCAAGCAGAGAGAGCTCGCGTGAAGTAAAAATACTTAAAGAAAGAATAAGTCTTCTTCATGAAGCGTCTCAAGTTTTAGGGGCTGTAGTAATATTGAGGGGATTAGGAAAGTGTATGATGATGTCGCTTTACTAAAAAAGAGCCGATAAATGAGTAGAAAGACGCTTTTTATCAATTTTATAAAACAAGGTGAGCACGCAGCCATGTTTTGCTGTGTTAGGCTTTTGAGTACTTTGAACCAATATTGTGGGAGTGCATTTTAAGAATTATAAAGCTCTTCTTAAAAGTGCATAAATCATTAGAGCAGTACAATTAAATACAAATTGTTTTATTTTACAAACAAAAATATCTATATTTTGTGTGTTGTTTTTATTAAAATATAATATGTAGTGATTTTCAAATCATATGTACACATAATGATACAATATCGAGAAATCGATAAAAGAGCTGCGTTAAATATTGGTGGGAATAAAAGAGAGCAAGAATGGAAGAAGACATAAAATTGGCAATAGCTTTCATAATAGCTACAATTAAGGTCATTTGGAAATGGGGGAAAAAATGTGGGAGCGGAAGATTCGGCGTTATGATTTTGTGCATCATATGGATGGGGAAGTCGTGGTATTTGGGATACTCAGTGGATTTTTTGTTCGGTTTGGCAATGATAGTGTGTTGTGGGGGAAGCTTAATGCTTGCATTGGCAATTTATCAGAACAAGCATTTAACTAAACAACTTGAGCAAAAAGAGCAAGAGTGCGCTGGATATCAAGATATTATTGCTCAAGGGGAACAAAGGCTTGTTAAAAAAACTCAAAAAATATCGCAGGAATGGTTGAAACAATGGGATGAGGGAGTAAGGCTATGGGAAAGAGACGTACTGGGGATAAAAAATCCTAGGGAAGATATGAAATTCAGTGGAGATCGGCTTCCATTTGTAAAGGATATTTGTGTTCGAGGGGAGCACGAAGTGCGTTTATTGTACAAACAAGCACTCGAAAAAAAACTTACTTATGAACATTACAAAAAAATATGTAGTCTCTTGGATACCTCGTATTTTAGGAAATTTTTTGTAAAAGCAGTGCGATTAATGAGAAAGAATGGAATAACTCTGCAAAAGTTTGTAGATCCTCTTACGAACAAAAAACGGAGTCAACCTACGATGTTATTACTTCATTGGTGGTTATATGTTCTTGATGATATGATTACAGCTGAATGCAAACAGCACCAAAAGGAAAACAACTCTACAGGGGAGGATAAAAAGAAAAAATTTACAGATACTTTGTGGGACAACATATCTATAAGTACAGAACACGAAGAGATAGAGGAAATGCTAAAGCTTTCGGAATCTTGGTCTGGTGAGTGTATTTTATTATTATATTGTAAAAAGAAAGTGTTGTTGTTGTTGTGTGATTTTTCCAGTGATTATAAGGCGGCAAGAGAAACTTTCATTTACTATAAGAAGCTTATTAAAACAGTGAAAAAAGGCTATGTTGCCTTTGATAATGGTTGCCATTCTGTCACAGTTAGAGATGTAATCAATACTTGTAAAGAGAATGACACAAATAGAGCAAAAAATCTTTCCATAGCTGAGGGGAATCCAACATTTGAAGAAGCTTACAAATTAGGAGCCAGAGAATGGATAAAAGCAGCAAATGAGACATGTGATAACCGATTGATCTTTTGGGAGAAGTTTGTTGAGGAAAAAAAATTAAAAGAAAAATTAAAAATTATCTTCGGTAATGAGAAGATAAAGGCGCTGAAAGAGGCTGTTGAAAAAGATAAAGAGCAGCTTGCAAGTGAAATGCAGAAAGCAATTTTGGAAAACAAAGATTTTCATTATTATAAATGTCGGCGGCATTTGATAAACTATTTGTAAAACGGTTGAATAAAGGGGTAGAGAACAGCCCACTGAATCAGTGGTTTTTCTGAAATTTCTGCTATTATGTAGTGGTGGAAAAGAGTGAAAACTCTTAAACATATGCGGCAGCTTTTATGAGAGAGGAGATTTTCGATCAATGGATAGCGCACTGTAAAGAGCATATATTGAGGAGTAAATAGACTGTGTTCTTGCTTTGGGGACGATAATTGCTTCTTGTGGCGTTTTGTTATGATGGGATTTGTGTTTATTGCCTTTTTCAGTTTGTTTGCAGGGGGATTGAGAAAAACATCAGCTTTAATAACATTGGCTAAGCTATAATTGCATCTTTAGGGGGGATGGGGGCTTGATGATTGGTGATGGTGTTTCATTCATCATTTTCTATTGTGTCTGTAAAGAAAGTTGAAAATCCTTTCTCTACATTGCTTTTTTCGGATTTTATAAAATTCTAAGGAGGGGGACTGATTTTAAGGGGCTTTTTAAAAGACTATAAAGTTTAAGCCTTTTTTGAGGGTTTTTTCTAATTTTAGGCGAATGTGTTCATTGCCGGCAATGATATTTTTTTTGCGAAATATATCGCTACCGCTTTCTTTATCGGTGACAAAACCACCTGCTTCACGAACCATCAGTATTCCAGCAGCCATATCCCAAATTTGCAGGTTATCTCCCCAAAAACCATCGGTTTTTTCTGCGGCGACATAAGCTAAATTCGAGAGCAGCAGCACCAAAACGGCGAAGTTTGGCAACTTCCATCATTATATTGCGTAATTCAATAAGATAGGTTCCATGATTTGGACGACCAAAATGAGGCATTTCCCGTGGCAATGACACAATCTTCTAGTCTACGCCGTGCAGAAACGCGACAGTGTCGGTCATTGAAAAAAGCACTACATCCGCGTTCTGCGGTGAAGAGTTCATCATTCACGGGATTGTAAATGACACCAGCAACGATTTTTCCTTGGCTTTCTAAGGCAATGGAAACAGCAAAAAAGGGAATGCCATGGAGAAAATTTGTGGTGCCATCTCAAAGGGTCAACAATAAAACGGTGTTGTGAATCTTCGCCAATGATTTCTTCTGACTCTTCCATCAGAAAACCAAATTTGAGGCGCGCTTTGCTTAATTCATTGAAAATAATTTTTCCGCTTTGCGATCTGCTTGGCTGACGTAATCTGCTAGATCTTTTCTGAGGTTTAAATGCCTTTTTTGAGGGTTTTTTCTAATTTTAGGCGAATGTGTTCATTGCCGGCAATGATATTTTTTTTGCGGAATATATCGCTACCGCCTTCTTTATCGGTGACAAAACCACCTGCTTCACGAACCATCAGTATTCCAGCAGCCATATCCCAAATTTGCAGGTTATCTTCCCAAAAGCCATCGGTTCTTCCAGCAGCAACATAAGCTAAATCAAGCGCAGCAGCACCAAAACGGCGAAGTCCGGCAACCTCTGCCATCACATTACGTAATTCAATAAGATAGGCTCCATGATTTGGGCGACCAAAATGAGGCATGCCTGTGGCAATGACACAATCTTCTAGTCTGCGCCGTGCAGAAACGCGACAGCGTCGGTCATTGAAAAAAGCACCACACCCGCGTTCTGCGGTGAAGAGTTCATCATTCACGGGATTGTAAATGACACCACCAACGATTTTCCCTTGGCTTTCTAAGGCAATGGAAACAGCAAAAAAAGGAATGCCATGGAGAAAATTTGTGGTGCCATCTAAAGGGTCAACAATAAAACGGTGTTGTGAATCTTCTCCAATGATTTCTTCTGACTCTTCCATCAGAAAACCAAATTTGGGGCGCGCTTTGCTTAATTCATTGAAAATAATTTTTTCCGCTTTGCGATCTGCTTGGCTGACATAATCTGCTGGTCCTTTCAAAGACACTTGCAAATTTTGCACTTCACCGTAATCACGTACCAACGAGCGTCCTGCTTTCATTGCAGCTTGCACCATGACATTCATGACTGCAGAATGGGCCATTTTTTATTCCTTTATTTATCTTTTTCATTTGCACGACGCAAATAAATCAACTCATTGGTGTCTACAATGATACGTTCACCAGCATTCATAAAGGGGGGAACAAGAATACGAATCCCGTTTTCAAGAATGGCGGGTTTATAAGAGGAGGTAACCGTTTGTCCTTTGATGGCAGGATCGGCTTCCGCAATCGTGACAGCAACTTGATCAGGAAGTGAGATGCCAATAGGCTTTTCTTGATAAAGTTCAACTGTGACAGTCATCCCATCTTGGAGAAACGCAGCACGTTCACCAACAAAATCCTTTTGAAGTTCAAGTTGTTCATAAGATTCTGAATCCATAAAGACCAAAGCATCCCCTTGTTGATAAAGAAATGTGAAATCCTTTTGTTCAAGGCGCACGCGTTCAACGGTCTCAGCAGCGCGAAATCGTTCATTAAGTTTTGTACCATCAATCAAATTTTTCATTTCAACTTGGTTAAATGCACCACCTTTTCCTGGTTTTACAGCGTTGCATTTAACAGCAACCCATAAACTTCCTTGATGTTCGATCACATTACCAGGGCGAATTTCATTGCCATTAATTTTCATCGTTTCTATCCAATTCTATTCTTGCAAAAAGAACTCTCTTGTTGTCTTTATGGCGCTTTTCTTTGCTGCCTTTAACAGTCAAGCTCTTTTGTTATTTTCGGGCTAAAATCCCTTTGATTAACCTTGCGGCTCTCTCATGGTCCTGTGTGCTCTTTATGGGCTTTCTCCTGCTTTTTGCAAAGAGAAAAGCTTAAGTAAAAAACGACCTTTATGTATTTTTGCTTTTCAGTTCTTTGCAAGACCATAAAAAGCGCTCAGACGCAAGCTTTTTAAAAATTTGCACAAAAATTTTTTAGAATTTTTGGGGAAATTTATCCCGTTGTGTCGTAAAATATCATCATTGATGGCAATGATATAATTGATGGTAATGATATAAGTTCCCTAAAACCATGAGGTGTTTTTAATTAAGAATATGTGAATACGGAGTTTATTATGAGTGTCTCATGGGATAGAGCGTGGTGTGTGTTATCGTATGATGTTAGCTTTCATTTTGATCAGAGAGTAATTGTAAAAAGGCTTTCTGTTTTATCGAGATTAGGACTCTAAATTTTTTGAGAAGCAGGTATTTTTCTGTACTTGATGCGATTTCATCATGATGATATGGGGGCTGTTGTTTTGTTAAGATATCAGCATAGAAAAAGGAAAGTAGAACATTTAAGATATCGGCCATTTCTTTTAAACGCCCTGCGCTGACACGATTTAATCCGTTTTCATATTTCTGGATTTGTTGGAAAGTGGCACCTAAAGCGTGTCCTAAAGTTGTTTGAGACATTTTTAGCATTTTTCGTCTCAAACGAATTTTTTGCCAATGAATTTGCCACTGAAAATGTCGTTATAAGGATTTTACCAAGACCCTAGAAAATGCTACACGGGATATAGAAAACTCTTCAGCTGCTTCAATCACAGATAGTCCAAGTTTTGCATTTACATCTTCGCGTAACAATTCACTAGGGTGTGGGGCATTTTCATTATTTTTAGTATTCTTCTTTTCTTAAATCTTAAAGCTATAATTTACACTATTTTGTATTGTCACAATCTATAATAAAATTTATCCACTCTGGCTAAAAATGAGGTTTTTTATTGAGGTGCAAATCTCTTTGCCTTTCGCAAGAGCTTTTAAGTCTTTACGTGTAAAATATAGAGAATGTTTACATTAAATAGCGGGTTCATTTGGGCTGAGTACTTATATGAGCACGTGGTTCTCCGTTCACATTATACTGAAGAAGAGACACTATAACTCTACTATTTAATTGTATTCTATAACTCAAATTCACACCCATGTTTTGCTGCTTTTGAGGTTGATCTGTATAGATCACATTATATCCATTCCGTCGCAACAGATTGATAAATAAAGGAGTAAAGCTGTCTGCTGTATTATTTTTCTTTATAAGAAGTGTGGTTGTAGCTGGTGGTAGAGATCTCTTGATATCGCTAATAAATTTGTTAGCGACTAATTGTGCCTGACGCTTTGTAAGACTTTGATCAACATAATTTGATGAATAATTGCCTACAGATGCGCAACCAGCCACCAACACAACCGGTGACAGCAATAAATATTTTAACATCTTTAATTCCCCTTACTTATTGTTGCTCTTTATTTGCGAAGCTCCTCTTCCAGAAATAAGAGCAACTTTACTTATAGCACATTAACAACATATCGGTATCTAATCAATCGGTTAATTAATCAATGAATAATGGTTTCAGCTGTAAAGGCTGTTTGAAGTGCTTCTGGTGGCGTATATTTTAATAAACAGCTGCTTTTAGTGATTATGATAAAAAAGCAATTTTTTGCGTTTGCATGTTAAGATCATGTCCTCTATCACCATTATAAAATGATGTGTTAAGTGTTATTCCAGATTGATCAAAAAAATTTTCAAGCATTGCTTTTTGAGGGATGTCTTTTTTTAAATACGTATGAATGCTTATCCTGTTTGCTGTAAAATACTATCGTTTGAGGTGTGGTGCTATAAGGTATCAAATTTTGCACATGTGATGTTTTTATGAGAGTGTGTGGTGAATATTTGAGGGAGCTTGTCCGGATAATCTTGTGAAATGAACCACATAAAATGGGAAGCTAAAAGAGTTCTGTTCTGAGAAGACGGATTGTTTCCCAACTGGATAGGGAAGGGGCTTCTGTCCTTTGAGGGGTGGGAGGCAAGTCAAGAATAGAGAGTGTAGCGCCCTATATTATGATGTTAAAAGCTTTCATTTTGATCAGAGAGTAATTGTAAAATGGCTCTTTGTTTTATCGAGGTTAGAACTCTAAATCTTTTGAGCAGCAGGTATTCTTCTGTACTTGATGCGATTTCATCATGAAGGTATGGGGGCTGTTGTTTTGCTGAGGTGTCCGCATAGAAAAAAACAAGTGGAACATTTAAGATATCGGCAATTTCTTTTAAACGCCCTGCGCTGACACGATTTAAGCCGTTTTCATATTTCTGGATTTGTTGGAAAGTAACACCTAAATGTTGACCTAATGTTTTTTGAGACATTTTTAGCATTTTTCGTCTCAAACGAATTTTTTTGCCAATGAAAATGTCATTATCAAGATTTTTGGCTCGCATTTTAAAGCCCCCGCCGGTTGCGAGCGCCCTCGCGTTGGTATTCCGGGAGTCTAAAAACACTGAACTCAAATCAGCATTTTGCTTTTAGTGCTGAAAGCACTTGGACATAGCAAAATCTCCCGGAATCCCGGGATACCCGCAAAGCGGGGTCAATTCATGTTTGAGTTTTCGGGTTTTTAGATCCCTATTGGTCGTTGCGTATGCGACCAAGACACTTTTCAAGTCATAAAGTAATTTTAGGAAATTTACAATAAAAAATAGCTTTTTTATAAGAGACGGCGTGTTTTTCGTCCAAGCAAAAAGAATGAAAAAATAGAGCTTGCGGAATTTTCAGGATAGCCTAGCTCTTTTGCTTATTGGGTATTGTTTGCTTAAGCAAATGATACCAGTGCGTTTTCTTTACCAATGAAAATGTCGTTATCAAGATTTTTGGCTCGCATTTTAAAGCCCCCTCCGGTTGCGAGCGTCCTCGCATTGGTATTCCGGGAGCTTGAAAATACTGAACTCAAATCAGCCTTTTTGCTTTTAGTGCTTAAAGCACCTGGACAGAGCAAAATCTCCCGGAATTTCTATAAATTTTATCTTTTTGATGCAGAGAGGAGTATTTTAAAAAACAGGAAGGAGCTTTATTGCTTCTTTGTGCGCTTTTTCTAGTTGTGCCTTATCCATGCCTTGGAGCATTATTTCAAGATCAGGAGCTTGCATTTTTGCCTCCTTTGCGAGCATATACCATGCCGCTGCCATTATTATATCGCCTTTTGTTCCTGTGCCATCTCGATAAAGCCTTGCAAGGGAAATCTGTGCTGGTGCTACCATGTTGATCGCATTTCTTTGAAGTAAATGAAAAGCACGCTGAAAATCTGTTTCTCCTCCACGCCCCTGTACAAGCCATTGTGCTAAATGAAGTTGAGCTTTTAAGTGATTGTTTTGAGCCGCTACCTCCATGAGCTTGCGGGCATTGCGATCATCTTTTGGTCGCTTTAACGTGCCTAAGGAAAGAATTTTTGCAGCAGAAAAAGCAGCATCAGCATCGCCAAGAGCAGCACCTTTTAAGTACCATTTTAAGGCTTGCTCTATTGCTTCATTTTCACGACTTTGGGAAGAAACACCAGGGAGAGCTTGTTTTTCCTGTGAGGCTTTATAAAGAAGCAGTTGTCCATAATAAAAATAGGCTTCCTTGACGCCTGCTTTGACAGCTTTTTGAATGAATTGCTCACCAAGTCCTTGATTTTGTTTTATAAAGTTACCATCAAACAACATAAGTCCATAGCGTAGTTGTGCTTGGGGTTCCCCCTGTTTTGCAGCGCGTTCAAACCATAAAGCAGCACGCGCACCGTCAATAGGAACAGCACATCCTTCCATATAAATTCGGGCAAGAAGAGTTTGTGCAAAAGGATCATTTTTTTCAGCACGTCGGAGTGCTTCACGAAAAGCTTTTAAATAATAACCTTGGATGTAATAGTCATAGGCTTGGTCATAGTCTCCAGCTTTTAAGGGCTGAAAGGGTTCTTGAGTGTTTGAAGCTTCTTGAATCGTATTGAAAGAGCTTTCAGAATTTGAGATTTCTTCAGTGTTTCCCGCTGAAATTACAGCAGAACTTGCAAGCCCAATCACGCCTAAGATAAGCAGCTTCACGCTTCTCTTGATCATGGTGTTTTCTCCTCATTACCGATCAGAATTTTCACATTTTTTTTTCATCATTACAAGCCGTATAAGAATTTCATTTCTATATTACTTTTTATCTCTCAGTTTTTCGTCTTGGTTCAAGGTAGGGTTGGGTAAGTTAAAAAAGTAGCATAAATGTCGACGAGAGACAGACTGTTTAAAACAGTTCTGTTAAAAATAATACAGTCCTGTTAAAAATAATAATGATGAGGGGTTATCGTATGTAAAGATGCTTATCTTCTATTATATCAATGGCTTATCCCCATAAAATGAAAAAATGCTTACAATGGAGGTTGCTTTTTAAAATACGTATGAATGCTTATGAATAGCGCACGCTATCCGTGTGATGTTAGCTTGCATTCTCATCAGAGATCAGCTGTAAAAAGGCTTTCTTTTTTACCGTTGTTAGAACTCTAAATCTTTTGAGCAGCAGGTATTCCTCTGTGCTTGATGCGATTTCATCATGATGATATGGGGGCTGTTGTTTTGTAATGATATCGGCATAAAAAAAGGCAATGGGAACATTCAAAATATCAGAAATTTCCATTAAACGCCCTGCGCTGACACGATTTAAGCCTTTTTCATATTTTTGAATTTGTTGGAAAGTGACACCTAAAGCGTGTCCTAAAGTTGTTTGAGACATTTTTAGCATTTTTCGTCTCAAACGAATTTTTTTGCCAATAAAAAGATCAATATTAAGATTTTGAGATTGCATTTTTCCCCGCCGGTTGCGAGCGCCCTCGCATGAGTATTCCGGGAGCTTGAAAGTACTGAAATCTAATCAGCTTTTTTTGCTTTTAGTGCTTAAAGCACCTGGACATAGCAAAAACTCCCGGAATTCCGGGATACCCACAAAGTGGGGTAAATTCATGTTTAGATTTTCGGGCTTTCAAGACCCTCTTGGTCGTTGCGTATGCGACCAAAACATCTTTTAATTCATAAAGTAATTTTAGGAAATTTACAATAAAAATAGTTTTTTACTTACAAAATTTGTTTTTTTATGAGAGGCTATCCGCTTCTTAAATCTCTCTGGAATGATTGTCAAAATCATGACATTAGCCTTCGTGTTTTTTGAGAGGGTTAAAAAGCCTTAAGTTTTAAGATCAAAAGAACTTTGGACGCTTAAAAGTTAAACATTTTCAATTCGCTAATATTGACAACATAGACAAGAGTAATTATCTCCAATATTCAGGAATAGAAAGGACATATATTATGAAGCCCACCCTTTCTCCGCTAATTTCAGAGTTCGAAACCGTTGAACAGGAAAGCAGCTACACTGCATGGCTGCGCGATAAGGTAGCGAGCAGTCTTGCAAATCCATATCCTCCTATTCCGCATGATGAGGTTATGGCTGAAATGGAAGTTATAATCAGTCAGCTTGAAGCTGAACAGGACAAGTGATGCTTCCGGTTGTTTGGTTGTCTTCGGCGCGCGACAATTTGCGTCAGATGTTACCTATATTGCTCGCGAAAATCCATCTGCTGCGCGCCGAATGAAAAGGTTTTTGGAAGCATCCGTACTGCCATTGGCTGAACATCCATATTTATACAGACAGAGTGAGAAGGTATTAGGATTACGAGAAATTGTAGCGCATCCAAATTACCTTATATTGTATCGAGTAGCTGCACATCAAATCGAAATTGTAGCTGTAGTACATGCCCGACGTGAATTTCCTATTTTTCTTTAATCTAATGAGAGGCTGCCTCTTAAACCTTTCTGGAACAATTACCAAAATCATGACATCAGCCCCGCGTTTATCAAAGAGACTAAAATGATTTCTTCCACGGTAGTGAATTCACGCGCGGTCTCTTCATTAAAATTTGCACAATCGCTTGCTGTTTGAAGAAGGGGGGGGTGATCGTTTCTCTGTGCTATAGGATGTGTGTCTGTGGAATGTGGTGGGGTGGCATGTGGTTTTGGGCGTGCGCTTTAAAAAATAAACATAAGCATTATTCAAATTTAACGTGATGCTGTAGCAAATTTTTTTGCATCTAAATTGTAGCCGGCTTCACATAGTCGATCAATAAGATCCGGAAGTGTTTCTTTTACGTGTTCTTTAAAAGGAATGTATTTAAGCCCACCAAAATCTGAAGGGAGTTCAAGGTCTTGTTTTTTTAGAATAGCGACATTTTTGCGAGAAAGTGCAGCGGTTAACATGCCCATTTCAAAAATAACGTTTTGTCGTGCACGAAATTGTTCTTTTTTTTCCTTGTCAGATCTAGCATAGCCTATATCATCGGGAGTAAATAGCACAATACCAAATCCTATAGAATCGTTACAAGCTTCTTTTTCCAAAATTTCAATGAGGGTTAAACCATTACCACCAGTATTTTTTAAGATGTATGGTTCGAGATCAAGCCTGCGAAGAATAAGTTCAAGTTGCTCTAGAGCAATATGGTCATGGCCATGAACGATAAAGATTTTTTTATTTGAGGGATTGGGGGCAGTTTTTGAGGAAGGAATCGTTGATGTTTCTTCTAGATGCTTTGCTAAATCTTCTATTAACTTTTGTTTTATGTTTTCTTTGCCTTGAACTTGAAGTTTTCCTGTGCTTTCATACCAATTAATAACGCCTCCTTCGGAGGTTTTGATCTGATATCCTTTAGAAGAATTAAGTGATAGAGACTTAGTTTCTATGATTTTATATCCAGCTGTTTTAACTATATCTTTAAGGTCTTCGAAGGTGCCACTATATTTCACTGTTTATATTCTTTCAATATCGCTGGTTATTAATATAAAATGTTGATTTATTTTTATAACTATTTGAATTTAAATAGCTTTATGATTTCATTTTCTTATACAATGCACAAAAAGAGACGGTCACCTTCCATTCAATTGATTGAAACGTGGGAAAACTTGACTAAATGATGGGAAATTTTACTGCGTGATGAAGCGATCTGATTGAATTGTGAATGAACGAAACGAATTTTTCTCCTATTTGTATATGCCGTTATGTGCTCTATATAAGAAGCACGAAGGTTAACACTTTATTTATAAATTCTCCTCCTATATTACAAGGGGGTGTTTTCACATTTTTCTTGCATTGTTTTAAGCAGTATTAAGGGGTTGTCGTTCCCAAAAATCACTTCTTCTACAGCAATGAATTCACATCCAGTCTTTAAGACTTCATCAAAGGTTGAAAAATCGCTTCCTGCTTGGATAATGGCGGGGGTTTGCATAATTTCTGCCCACCATGTTGCTAACTGGAGATTGCGGGGGTGCGCTTGGGGTTTTTTATCAGCACCGAGTTTTCCAAAGAACAGGTAATCAACACCTGTTTCCGCTGCAAGCATAGCACTATGGCGATTGCGTAAATTGCCAAAGCCTATGATTTTTTGTTCCTTTTGCTGATTTTTGAAGCTTTCAAGAGCGTTAAGATCATCTTCTATGTGCAATCCATCAGCCTTTATGCGCCCAGCAATGCGGCTGTCATCAGCGATGAGAAGGGCTGCGTCATGATGTTGAATATCTTCTGCGTAAGTTTGCGCTTGTTGTTGTAAAAAAGAGCCATCATCTTTCAACTTTTCAGAATCATAGAGGATAACGCATGCAAAAGACTTTGTTTGCAAAATTTGCTGCAAAAATGTGTGTGGGGTGTTGCGCCGAACATCAAGTGTTAAAATCAACTGAGGGAAAAGAGGTGGATCAATTGGTTTATTTTTTTGTTGTGTCATGTCAAATCCCTATTTCTTAGAAAAAATAATGCTTAAAAATTAAAGTTTCATTCTATTATGCTTATTTGTGATAAAAGTGACCACCATTTTCACGTAATTTAAAGGATTTGTGGGTGTGTGGGAGCCTGCTTATGAGAAATAAAAGTGTTTTTAAGCATAATATGTTGCTTTTTTGTTGTGATACACGTATGGACGCTTTTCGTTCTTTTGCCTTTAAAAAACTTTTGCCTTTTAAAAAATAAACGCTTAAAATGAAACTTGACACTTAAAAATTAAAATTTCATCCTGTTCATGCTTGTTGGCAATAAGGGTAAGCACCATTTTTATGGGACTTCAAGGGGGGTGTGACGTGTGGGAGTCCACTGATGAAATACCAAGGTATTCTTGAGCATAATACTCAACCTTTTCGCCGTGATACACGTATTGATGTTTTTCGTTCTTTAGCCTTATTGACGATTTTCATCAACCATATTCCCAGAACGATCTATGAGTCTTTTACTCATAGAAATTTCGGTTTTTCTGATTGTGCAGAAGTGTTTGTTTTGCTTTCAGGGATTGCTCTTGGGTTAAGCTTTCATGGACGGTTACAGCAAAAATCCTTTGCTTTTATTATCCGAAAACTTTGGTACAGAGCTCTGCAGCTCTATGGTGCATATCTTTTTACTACTTTTGTCACGTTAAGTCTTTTTTTTGCTGCCTTTTTATTATGGAAAACAGAAAAACTTTTATCGATGAACAATGTGGGACTCTTTTTTAAAGAGCCTGGTATCGCATTTTTGAGTACCTTAAGCTTTGGGCATCAATTGGGATATAATAATATTCTTCCTCTTTATATCGTTTTGATGTTTTTTGCGCCTTTTATCCTTTATTTGAGTTGTAAGCAGACAAAATGGCTGCTTTTGGGCTCCTTTACACTGTATCTTATCTGCGGATTTTATAAAATTGCTCCTCCTTCTTATCCTTTAAAGGGAAAGTGGTTTTTAAATCCTTTGTCTTGGCAATTCTTATTTGTCATAGGATTGACCAGTACTTTAGCGCTTAAACAAGGAAAAAAAATCGCTTTTCAGTCTTTTTGGATTGTTTGTGCGGCAGCGTATCTCTTGTTGGCGCTGTTATGGGTTCGCTTAAACTGGTGGGGCATTTTGGGGTGGCTTGGCTGGTCTTCCCCCTTGTTGAACTTTAATAAAACCTTTTTAAGCTTGCCACGTTTACTCCATGTTCTTGCATTAGCCTTTCTCATTCTTTCTTTGCCGTGCATCAATAAATGGTTTTATGTCTCTCAGAAACATCCTTTAGCAATTTTAGGAAAACATAGTTTACCGGTCTTTGTAACGGGAACCATTTTTGCGATGTTTGGACAAATTATAAAAACAGTGATGACAGAAACGTTTTTTTCCGATACCCTCTTAATAATAACGGGTATTGCTTTGCAATTTGGAGTCGCTTATTATTGTGAAAAACGGCAATCTTGGCAGTGGTCATTTTCAAGGAAAATGATCCGTTTATAAAAAACATTCCTATAGTGTTTGTTGGGCACGTTAACCTTAGTATAAAAAGTGCGTTGCGCAAAAAAATTAAAAGAGGTAGCAGTTTTAAAAAAAGCGTTCTATACAGCAACAAAAGAAACTTTTTAATACTCTGTTCGTTGAGTGGTATAATTTTGTGCTGATACTTGGAGTATAAAAGCGTGAGTGTACATAAACGTCCATATGATGAACCTATTATCATGATTGAGCATAATGCTTTTGAAAATGCTTTTAATCGTCTCTATGAAGAAACAATGGCGCTGATTGAAAAAACCGCAGCGTATATTGACTCAGAAGGGAAATTAGTAGCACGCTCTCTTTCGGCAGAGGTTTCTGCAATCTATGCAAAAGAGGCTATGTATTTAAGTACACGACTTATGCAAATCGCTTCTCAACTCCTTCTTCTTCGCGCAGAGCGTGAAGGGGAAATGTCATCAGAACAAATAAAAAAAGAAATTGTAAAAGTGTCACTTCATACACCGACATTGGAACTTGAAACCCCGCATTGGCATGAATTGCCAGAAGTTTTTCGCCAATTTGTTTCTCATTCATTGCGTTTAGAAGCGCGGATAACCTATATGCGTGCTGGGTGGGAAACTGCGGCCTCCTGTGCTCTAGAAGATGATAATCCAGTGGGAAAACAAATCGAATTGCTCAAAACAGCCTTTGGGCGTTCTTAGAGGTACTCCCTTGCTTTGTGCGAAGGGGAAATGTCATCAGAACAAATAAAAAAAGAAATTGTAAAAGTGTCACTTCATACACCGACATTGGAACTTGA
>NZ_JBHINJ010000003.1:105558-113520 GCF_042194855.1 Bartonella sp. CL70QHWL
AACCCCTCATTGGCATGAATTGCCAGAAGTTTTTCGCCAATTTGTTTCTCATTCATTGCGTTTAGAAGCGTGCATTTTTTTCATTTAGAGATGCTGCTGTAGTTTAAGCACTTTGGTCAATAAGCGGCGGCTTTATCTTGAACGATGATAATCTAGTGGGAAAACAAATCGAATTACTGAAACGACTTGTGGGCGTGCTGAGAATAATAGCTCCTTGCTTCTTTCTTGCGATATTTAGAGCAGTATACCCATTTTTTTTTAACAACCGAAATTTCACAACTAAAACTAATCTAGAGTGCTTTTTTCTGCCTAATTTCTATTTGAGCGTAGGAAATATCTTGAGCTTATAGCTGAAGGGTATAGGTATTGATTGTAAATTATGGCATGGGATGGAGTATGGTTGGTTTTGTGGAAAATCGGCTTTGGTTGATTGCAGTTGGAACACTTTCTGTTGATCTATCGTGTGACTTTGTTTTGGTTATGATAATGATCTGGCTCTAAGATAGAGTAGGGGCTTGTACATCAATTTATTTATGCTCTATAATTTATGCCTATAAAGCTGCTGTAAAGTGTGTGTTATGAGGATGATACACATTGTTACAGTTTTTGGGCTTCTTTTGTTTTGAATGGAAGGTATTTTCCCTCGCGTAAAATAAAATATCCAAAATAAAGTGCCATATAGTGCCATATAATGAATGTCCTATAGGTTCCTTGTGCCCCTATGCAATGTCCCTCTCTACGCAATGTCATTGTGGTGTGATGAGTATATTCAAAAATATTTCTCAGTTCTTATTCACATCCGTTGAGCCTCTCTCATCTTTATGCTTGCAAAGGAGAAAGCCGGCACTATCATCATCTTTGCCAGTCCCCAATGTTGCGGCAGCCTTTGGAACTTGAGACAATTCATTAGAAGCATTATTTTTAGTCCTTTCTTGTACAGTTTCACTCTATACGGCAATCCCACGTTTCATATGTAAGAGAATGGTTTTGATTGCTTCAATATAAACAGATTTGTAATGAGAAAATCTTAGGATATTCGGGATTCTTATGCAACATACAAAATAATTAATTATCTTTATAAATCAACGTGTTGTCTTGTCATGGTAGCGCCATGCTATAATGTAAAAAGTTTTCGCAAAGTGTGTACCATCCGTTTCATAGCCTCTTTACACATTATGAATGTACAATCCAGCACTGCTCTATTTTCTCGCTTGCGATGTTTAACCGTTATGGCATTGGAAATGATATAGAAAGGGAATTTTTATGCTTTAGAGGGTGCTTGCTTGTGGTGTGTGAATGGTTTTGATTGATTTCAGTTATGCTTCATAAAGATGCTGTTCGTTGCGTGTTATAATTGTATAAATTTGGGGGGATGATTATCTTTTTACTGGTTTTGTCTTGGGTTGTTGTTTTCTTTGTGGTCTTGTCTTTATTCACATCTTTATTCACAGGGGGGAAAAGTGTATAGACTGTAGTTTATGGCAGAGACGATTCGTATTATAGGCATTGATCCCGGATTACGGCGTACAGGGTGGGGCGTTATCGATGTTGCGGGTAATCGTCTTCAGTTTATTGCAGCAGGGACGGTTTCTTCTGATGTAAAGTGTGAGCTGGCTTCCAGACTATGTCAGATCCACAAAGGTCTTTCAGAGGTTGTGCATCAATTTATGCCCCATGAAGCCGCTGTAGAACATGTGTTTGTCAATAAAGATGCTACAGCAACTTTAAAACTTGGGCAAGCACGTGCAATTGCACTGCTGGTTCCTGCGCAAGCAAATCTTCCTGTTTTTGAATATGCGCCCAACAAAGTGAAAAAATCGGTTATTGGTGTTGGACATGGGGCTAAAGAACAAATCCATATGATGGTCAAAGTTCTCCTCCCACGGGCTGAATTTGATAGCAGTGATGCGGCTGATGCTCTTGCTCTTGCTCTTTGTCATAGTATGCACCGTAACAGTATTGACCTATCTTATCAGGCAAGGAAGGCGATATGAGTGGGGTGGCAACATGATTGGCAAATTAAAGGGCACTCTTGAACATATCTTTGATGATCATATCCTTCTTGATGTGCACGGTGTGGGTTATGTTGTTTTTGTGTCAAATCGGCTGCGTCCTTCTTTACCCTCTGTTGGGGAGGCGTTAAGCCTTTTTATTGAAACGCATGTTCGGGAAGACGCAATCCGCCTTTTTGGTTTTGCTACAAGAGCTGAACAGGAGTGGTTTTGTCTTCTACAAAATGTTCCTGGAGTAGGGGCAAAGGTTGCTTTGGCAATCTTGGGTACTTTATCGCCAGATGAACTTGCACAGGCTATTGCTTTAAACGATGTTGCGATGATTAGTCGAGCGCCGGGCGTTGGTAAAAAAGTCAGTGAAAGAATTGTGGGTGAGTTGAAAAGTAAAACACTCCCCTTTGAACAAGCGCTCAAGACTGTTTCGGTTCCTCAGCGTGAGATGACCAATCAACCTGCGCATGATGCGCTTTCCGCGTTGATGAAGCTAGGGTTTGAACGGGAGCATGCATCCCGTGCTCTTGCTCTTGCGATGAACGCTCTTGAGGGGGAAACTGTTTCTTCTGCCCTGCTGATCCGCCATAGTCTCAAATTGCTTTCTTCTCCTACTTAAAATCAAGGTAACAATGCATAAAGATGAAGATAAACGCCTTCTGGGTTCCGCTTCCCTTCCTAACGATCCAGATCGTTCCTTAAGACCACAAGTTCTCGATGACTTTATTGGTCAAGAAGTGGCACGGGCTAATTTAAAAATATTTATTGAAGCAGCAAAAACGCGGCAAGAAGCGCTGGATCACGTTTTGTTTGTAGGACCACCGGGGTTGGGAAAAACAACGCTTTCACAGATTATGGCAAAAGAATTAGGCGTTAATTTTCGCTCTACTTCAGGGCCGGTCATCGCTAAAGCAGGAGATTTAGCCGCTCTCTTGACCAATCTTGAAGAACGTGATGTCTTGTTTATTGATGAAATTCATCGCTTAAATCCGGCGATTGAGGAAATTCTTTATCCAGCCATGGAAGATTATCAACTGGATTTGATCATTGGGGAGGGGCCGGCCGCACGCTCGGTGAAAATTGATCTGGCTAAATTTACTTTGGTAGCGGCAACCACACGTTTGGGGCTTTTGACCACACCGCTGAGAGACCGTTTTGGCATCCCAATTCGTCTCAATTTTTATACGATAGAAGAATTGGAATATATTGTGCAGCGTAATGCGCGGCTTTTTGCCGTCAAGATTAGTGATGATGGTGCCCATGAAATTGCACGCCGAGCACGGGGGACCCCTCGTATTGCCGGACGGCTTTTACGGCGCGTTTGTGATTTTGCTTTGGTTAAACAAGCAAAACAAATTGACCAAAAAATCGCCGATGAAGCGCTTTCGCGCCTTGAGGTCGATCATCTTGGTCTTGATCCGCTTGACCGTCGCTACTTGCTTCTGATTGCGGAAACTTTTTTAGGGGGACCGGTGGGGATTGAAACGATTGCTGCTGCTTTATCAGAACCACGCGATGCCATTGAAGATATTGTTGAACCGTATTTGCTCCAACAAGGTTTTATTCAAAGAACTGCTCGTGGACGCATTCTAACTGAAAAGGCTTGGAGCCATTTAGGGCTTTCTGCTCCAGCCTCTACAACGTCTATACAAAGGCGTTCTCAACTTTCTGATGCTCAAGACAATTCATTACTTCAGACGTCTTTATGGGATGGGGAAGATGACTAAGGCATTTCTTCATTAAAAGAAACTATTTGAACATTTTATAGCAAGGTCATAAAATACAAGAGACGTGCTTCCTTTAACATATTCTGGTCGAAAAAGTTTGGCACTATTGAGGATTTTTTGCTTTTGCTTTCCACAACTTCAACACAAAAATGTGTTCAATCTTTTGATTGATAAACAATTTGCTATATTAGCTATATTAGATGATTTTATGGGGCATGAAGTCGATGACAGAAATAACACCTTTTAAGAGCAATCATACAAACGCTTTTCATAATTTTCAGGTCCGCGTTTATGTTGCTGATACAGATTTTTCCGGTGTGGTTTATCATGCGCGTTATCTTGAGTTTTTTGAACGAGGACGTTCAGAGTTTTTACGAGATGCCGGTTTTAATAATAAGATGTTAGCAGCAGGGGTTGAGGGAGAAAAACTGTTTTTTGTTGTTCGTCATATGGAAATTAATTTTTCAAGACCAGCTAAAATTGATAATCTTTTAGTCGTTAAAACACGTGTTACTCATATCCAAGGGGCACGCTTTTTTATGGAGCAATCTATTTTGCATGAGATGACCACGTTGGTAACAGCCAAAGTTGAAATTGCTCTGATTAATGAGGAGGCAAAACCGCGACGTTTACCCAAAGAACTTTTTGCAAAAATTCTTGGTTAAAAGTATTATTCATTGAACCAGCAGCTTTAGGAGAGATCGGCAGATATAAAGTAATCTACAATCTAAAACTATACATTTATCATAGCCTAAATGTTTTCCAACAAGGTTACACGATACAGCAAAAGAAAACAGCTCTGCTACAACACTACAATAAATTGAAGATGATATTTCACAAAATTAAACACGCCTCATCCATTTTCTGTTATAAACTCAAGATATTTTTCTTTCTTTTGAAGAAAGGTTTGTTGGCATCAGAAAACAACAGAAAAGTACAAAAAAAAATAAATAAAAAATGGATTAAGATTTGTTTTTATAAAAATGCACATACCCAGCGCAATATTGCAATAAAGTGATAATAAGCCATTAGGTCGAAAATTGTCTCAAAACACCCAAAGGGTGTTTTTAAGCAATTTGATTTGTTTTTTTACTGGATTGTCATTTGGCATCACAAGAGCGCGTGTTTCATCCATTTCTATCTATAATGCATCACTTTATGTGCGCTTCTAAGCGTAGTAAATGAGTGAGAGATCAATGTATATAAAGCAGAAATGCATTCTTGATTTAAAGTTTCAAAAGCATATTATTCTATATAATATATTGACTTAGAAAGATAAATTATCACTTCTCACGGGCACAAATTCCAATAGAGGAATAAAATACTTTGCATTTCAAATCTGTTCATGTTGAAACAATTAAAATCATTTGCTTACACATCATAAGAGAGAAATATAAATCATTGAAAAAATTGTAAAAATGTTCCTTATGTATCATTCTCAATGCAATAACGATCAAATATCGCAAGTGAGCAAAGAGAGCGAAGAAGCTGGTTTTCATGAAGTAAAGACGTGAAAAGGCTTTTTTCATATCACAGAAGCTTTTACGTTATACCATAGTGCCAGAGAGATGATAGGCATTGAAAGAGGCAAATTCACAACACAATGAGATTACATGAGACTTACACTAGATTATATAGGACTTGTAGGGGTGCATGGGGGAGGCGCATTGTCGTGAGGTGTGGTAGGGTGGTTTAGTGTCGTTTTTTTGCCCGATGGTGTGATCTTATTAAAGAATGAGAGAAACAATAGCCTGAGGCAAAGCATAATTTTTCATGATGATAACATATTTATTTATAATGATAATTCATTGCGTTGCAATTTTTAGATAATTCTGAAACTTGTAAGATTTTTTCTTTTCAAGCTCTATTGCTGCGAATTAATTAAAAACATTTTCTTACATATCACAAGCGGGGTTGATGAGTGGGTACAAAAACACTTAAGAAAGGAATAAAATGCTTCTTATGAATCTTTTCAAGTGCTAAGACTTATTGCAGCATTTTAAGCTTAAAACGCGTATGATGATTTAGCGTTCTTTATCATAAGCGTAAAGATGGTGGTGCATAATAGATTTTATATTATGCATTTTTATATCTTTTATTTTTATAGTATTTATGGAGAAGTTCTTATCGTTATATTTTTCATAAATGCTGTTGTGAAATGAGGAGGGGCCTGCATTGAGGGATGTCTCTCGTCATCACTTTTTAAGGAAATTTAAGAAACAAGTCTTGTTTTAGCGCATGGATTTATGTGAGACTAGAGTTTTTACTTAAATTTAGAAACTATAAAATAATCTGTTTTATAAAACTTTTAAAAATACACCTTTCATTTAGAGGGACAAAAATTATGCCGCATGGTGAACTAACAAATCCGGAAACAATTGGAATGTTGCATTTGTTTATGCAAGCGAGTTGGATCGTGAAAGGTGTTATGATTGGGTTGCTGCTCGCTTCCATCTGGAGTTGGGCAATTATTTTTGATAAAATTTTTACGTATCGGAGAATACGGCGTGAAATAAAGCAGTTTGAACGTACATTTTGGTCCGGCAAAGCGCTAGAAGATCTTTATGCATCATGCAAAAGTCAACGTACAAATAGTATATCCGCAGTTTTTATAGCAGCAATGGTTGAATGGAAAAAATCTCTTGAAAAAGGGACCCATACATCGAAAAGTTTGCAGAGCAGAATTGATAAGGCTATGGATTTGACGCTGGGACGTGAAAGTGAAAAAATAGAATCAAAATTAAGTTTTCTTGCGACACTGGGATCCGCGGGACCCTTTATCGGACTTTTTGGAACAGTTATTGGTATTATGGAGTCTTTTCTTTCTATTTCAGCTTCTCAAAATACATCACTTGCCATTGTCGCGCCGGGGATTGCAGAAGCGCTTTTGGCAACCGCTATTGGTTTGTTTGCAGCAATTCCAGCCGTTATTGCTTATAACAAGTTGACTCATGAAAGTGCGCGCATCATTGCACAAATAGAAAATTTTGCCGATGAATTTTCAACAATTGTATCGCGGCGTATTGATGAAACACGCACAGCACCTTCCTCTTTATAAAAAGGAGCTTATCCATGGGCGTTTCTGTTGCTTCTTCTTCTTCTCGCAAAAATACACGTAGGCGGCATCATTCACGAAGCCAACTGATGAGTGAGATCAATGTCACTCCTTTTGTGGATGTCATGCTGGTCTTGTTGATTATTTTTATGGTCTCTGCTCCCCTTTTAGTGAACGGTGTTCCTCTAGATTTGCCTCGTAGTCAAGCGGGTCCCGTACGAGCTCAAAAAACACCCCTTACGGTTTCACTTGACGCGCAAGGGCGCTTTGCCATTAATCAAGATTATTATGAAACGTCACAGGCCCTGATTGCACACCTGAAAACTCTTCTGGAAGCAGATGCTACACAAAAAGATCAACGGGTTTTTGTGCGGGTTGCTAAAACTGTTGAATATCAGCAGGTATTAAAACTGCTGGCGGATATTCAAAAATCGGGGTTTTCTCAAGTTGCGTTAGCAAGTCTAGCACAATAAATAATAAGTAATAAAATTGCGCATAACCGGTTGTTTTTAATTTTTTTTTAAAAAGAGCATAGAGTGATTAAAAATGAAAAAATGTAAGGCATAAATAAGGCATAAAGAATGAATAAAGACTCCTATCATAGTATGAAACGAGGCTTGGCTTTATCCCTTGTGGTCCATGTCATTTTTCTCAGTTGGGGAGCCATTCAGTTTACAAGCTCTGTCTCTTTACCACAACCATTGGAAGCAATTCCCATTACTCTTGCTCCTTTAGTGGACGAGTTTTCTTCTCAACAAGGAGCCGTGAAGGCTCCTATCCGTGCTGTCCCTGCCATAAAACCAACTATGCAGCCACAAGAGAAAGAAGATGCACGCCATATTGGAGAGGGACAAATAGATAGTCTTGCACCATTTCAACCAAAGGAAAAGCCGCGTCCCGTTGAAACAGCATCGCCACCATCAAGCGAGAACACATCAGAAACATTTGCACCAGAACTTACAAAACCAGAATTATTAGAAGCAAAAACAGAGGATGCGCCCAAGGTTGCACCTGAGATGCCTTTGGAGGCACCAGAGGATGCGCCCAAGGTTGCGCCTGAGATGCCTTTGGAGGCACCAGAGGATGCGCCCAAGGTTGCACCTGAGATGCCTTTGGAGGCACCAGAGGATGCGCCCAAGGTTGCGCCTGAGATGCCTTTGGAGGCACCAGAGGATGC
>NZ_JBHINJ010000003.1:113620-153610 GCF_042194855.1 Bartonella sp. CL70QHWL
AAGGTTGCGCCTGAGATGCCTTTGGAGGCACCAGAGGATGCGCCCAAGGTTGCGCCTGAGATGCCTTTGGAGGCACCGGAGGATGCGCCCAAGGTTGCACCTGAGATGCCTTTGAGAGTGCCGGAAGATGCCTCTAAGGTTGCGCTCAAGCCTGCGCACAAAAATGAAGAGATGATATCGCCAAAAGAATTGGCTCCAACGGTCCCAAAAGTACCAGCAGAGCAGATTGTTCATCAAGCGCCCAAAATTGTACTTCCAGAAAAATCTCTTCTTCCACAGTTTAAACCAAAGTTTGACGAAAAATCTCCAAGGAAGAATGAGGCTGCATTGAATCAAAAGACGCCAAAGCTTAACAAGAAAAACCAAGAGAAACAGACCATTGAAGATATTTTAGCTCTGGAGGAAAATAATTTGCTTAATCGTGCGCGGTCACAAGGAGGGGGGGCAAAACGTTCTCATACACCAGAAGCTTTGGGTGCAAGAAAAAATATTAATGATACCACAAAAATGGCACAAACATTGGTCAATATTGCGGGGGGATGTATTCAACAGAAGCTTAAACTTGTGGCGCTTGGCGGCGATTTAAAAAACCGTCCGGTTGTGCGGTTGCGATTTTACTTAGACCGTGAAGGGATGGTTGTGGGTGATCCTATCATTGATCCCGTAAGCGGCCTTGAGAGTCAACAAGCTATTATGATAAGGCAGGTGTACGCTGCTGTCTTTTCATGCCAACCTTATGCAGATCTCCCACGTGATCAATATGATCTATGGGGGCAAGGTTTTGACTTTAATGTTGATCCCCTCCAAGAAATAAGATGATAAACGAGAAAAAAGCGCTTAACGAAAGGACACATTCCATGATGACTATAACGAGACATAAAGTTTTTGCTTGGTTTATTGTCACTTGTGGGTTGTGGCTTTCAAGTAATTCATCGGGTTATGCGCAATTGAAAGGAACTATTTCGAGCGCTGATTTTAATCCCATTCCCATTGCAATTACAGACTTTATTTCCAATGATTCGATTGGGTTGAAAATATCTGCTGTGGTGACAGCCGATCTTGAACGGTCGGGGCTTTTTTTACCGCTTGATAAAGCAAATTTTTTTGAAAACATTTCTAATCCTAATAAACAACCGCATTTTGCTTCTTGGCAGAAAATAAAAGCGCAAGGTTTAGTTACTGGGCAAGTCATGAGAGAAATCGATGGACGTTTGAGGGTCGATTTTCGTTTATGGGATGTTTTTGGACAAAGACAATTGAAAGGACGGCGTTTTTATACCGCGACAGAACGTTGGCGGCGTGTGGCACATATGATCGCAGATGAGATCTATAGTGAGATGACAGGAGAAAGTGGTTATTTTGATACACGAATTGTTTTTATCGATGAAACAGGACCCCAAAATGCACGCATTAAACGCTTAGCAATGATGGATCAAGATGGCGCAAATTTGATTTATATGTCTGATGGAAGTGAATTGGTGCTTACACCGCGTTTTTCCCCAAAAAGACAAGAAATGACCTATATGGCTTATGAGGACAATCAAGTACCTCATGTTTATCTCCAACAAATTGAAATGGGGCAAAGAGAGTTGATCGGAACGTTTAATAACATGACAATTGCTCCACGTTTTTCTTCTGATGGACAAAAAGTTATCATGAGTTTGTTACAAAATGATGGGAGTGCCAATCTTTACACCATGGATTTACGAACCCGTACGATGACGCGACTTACAACAACTTCTGCTATTGATACTTCTGCTTCTTATTCACCGGATGGAAAACAAATCGTCTTTTCTTCAGATCGTAGTGGAAAGCCGCAAATCTATAAAATGAATGCGGATGGGAGTGATATTCAGCGTATTTCTTCAAACGATGGGAGTTATTCAACACCTATTTGGTCTCCACGGGGTGACTATATCGCCTTTACAAAACAATTAAACGGACAATTTTCTATCGGTGTTATGCGCCCTGATGGACAAGGAGAACGAATTTTAACCACGGGGTTTCACAATGAAGGACCAACTTGGGCCCCTAATGGTCGTGTGCTGATGTTCTTTCGCAAAAATCCCGGTATGGGACCAAAAATTTATACGATTGATATTACGGGTCGCAATGAACGTCAATTACCCACTCCCAATGATGCTTCAGATCCAGCATGGTCGCCTTTGCTCAATATACAATAAAACAAAATGCTTAAAAACAGAATATAGAAGGAATACAGTCTCAAGTTTAAACAATCTCAATAGTTTTTTAATTATTTAAAAGAAGGAATTGATTATAGTGGGCATGGGGAGTTATGTAGGTTTCATCTATCATCTACGGTTGTTGATCGATAATGGAATTTCCTTGGGGGAAAATGCTTAAAAAAATTCAAAACAGTACCTTGAAAAAATAGAGTCGAAAATTCTGAGATCTCTAGATTTCAATTTTTTATTCAAAGTGTCGCTATATATATTTTTTTAAACTTCCTCTTCGATTTTGTTTGTGAAGAGTCCTCTTGTCAGGGGGGCTGTTGCTCTTTGATGTGTTTTATTCAAGTACGCGGTTGTTTTAGGTCTGAATATTGATTGATTGGTAAGAGCAAAAGGACAGATTTTTAAGATAAATGACGTTATTTTAGAAATATACGATGCCATAAAGTTAATGCCATAAAGTCAAAAATTTATCCGCAACAGATTAGAGAGATGTACCGCCTTTTTGTACAATACTTTGCTAAACAATCAGCTCTGGCTTTCCATTTGCTTATTTTTATTCTGTGATGTTGTAAAAACACTGTCCTTTGAAGTGTGGTGATATAGGGCGTATAAATAGGACGTATAAACCTCCTTGATATATTCTAAGTGTTTTTAAGTGCGTGGCGAATATTTAGGGGAGTGCATGTTTGTTGAGCCTTAAGTTTCAAGCGAATTCCATGGGTGATTCGTCATAGGAATACGTTAGGAAAATCCTAATTGTTTAGAGGCTAGATCATTTTCATCACTTGAGAGCGGAGAGGAGGTTCATCTTAAAGAACAAAAAGATCAAATAGAGAGGGGATATAGGGATAATTTTTGGGGCATGTAAGAAAGGCGTGAGGCTACAGAGTTTTGTATGCTTTCTTTTTTTGGTTATGTTTTCTGAAATTAATTGCGGTTTTCTTGTTGCACTGACAGCTTTTCCCCGCTATTGACGCGGGGCTTTTATATGTGCGGATAAAGAGGAGAAGTGACAGATGCTTTTGAAGCCCTCATGAATGAAGAGAGGGCTTATGCAAATGATGGGAATTATACAGACAATTTTGCCAAAATCTCATCACTGACATCAAAATTGGCATAAACATTTTGCACATCATCATCTTCTTCTAATGTTGAAATCAGCCGTAAAACGGACAAAGCTTTTTCTTCATCTATTGGTGCAAGGGTGGTGGCTTTCCAAATCGTTTTAATCGATTCTGCTTCACCAAGTTTTGCTTCAAGTGTTTTGGAAACTTCACCAATATCTTCAAAGGCGCAGGTAATATGATGTCCGGTTTCTTCTGATTGCACATCTTCGGCACCGGCTTCAATTGCTGCATCCATGATGTTATCGGCTGTCCCTGCTTCTGGCTTATAGATTATTTCACCAATCCGATTAAACATGAAACTGACCGATCCTGTTTCCCCTAAGGCTCCTCCTGATTTTGTGAAGGCGGCGCGCACATTTGAAGCGGTGCGGTTGCGGTTATCGGTTAAAGCTTCAACAATGACGGCAACGCCACCTGGTCCATAACCCTCATAGCGTACTTCATCATAATTTTCGACATCGGCGCCTGACGCTTTTTTAATCGCGCGTTCAATATTATCTTTCGGCATCGATTGTGCTTTGGCATTTTGAACAGCCAGCCTTAAACGTGGATTCATGGCTGGATCAGGAGCACCTTGTTTTGCTGCTACGGTAATTTCGCGTGCAAGTTTAGAAAATATTTTCGAGCGCATTGCATCTTGACGCCCTTTACGGTGCATAATATTTTTAAATTGTGAATGGCCTGCCATAGTTTTCCTTCCTATTTGAGGGCTTTCTTTCCAGTTGGATACTCTTTAGAATTTAAGGCGATAAAGCACGCATCCCACCAGAATAAATGTGCCACAGCATGAGGTGAAATAATCGAATAAACCCTTTATAAGAAAATTCATCTTAAAGGTAAAGACACCTTAGTTGAGGATCATTACAAGAGAGATCTCTTGTCGTTGAGCAAAAATAACGCTATAACAGAATGTAATCTCATAGCAAAATGGTTTATTCCATGCCTCGCTTTGTTTTAGGAGTGGTTGGAGAGACCTAAACATATAAAAAAGTTCCAGTGCTCTTGAGTGGGCGGTAACCTGCCTCATAGAAGAGGCGCAGAAGAGGATTTATAAAAATGGCAACGCAACTTTTGATGCCCAAAGCAACAGCTGTTTGGTTGGTTGATAATACAGCTCTTTCTTTTGATCAGATTGCAGAATTTTGTAAATTGCATGTCTTGGAAGTAAAAGCTATTGCCGATGGTGATGCGGCTTATGGTATTAAAGGTTTAGATCCGATTAGTTCTGGGCAATTGACGCGCAGTGAAATTGCACGGGTGGAGGCTGATCAAAACGCACGATTGAAAATTTCTCAATCTAGGGTGCATATTCCTGAAAAAAAACGTAAAGGGGCGCGCTATATCCCTCTTTCTCGACGCCAAGATCGTCCCAATGGTATCCTATGGTTGGTTACAAACCATCCCGAGTTGAAAGATGCACAAATTGCACGGTTGATTGGGACAACAAAAGCGACAATTGAACAAATCCGCCTTAGAACCCATTGGAATAGTGCAAATTTGGTTCCTCTTGATCCTGTAGGGCTTGGTTTGTGTTCGCAAATCGATTTAGATTTTGAGCTCCAGCGTGCGGCGAAAAATCGCCCTGTTGCTGCAGAAGAAGATAGGTCGTTGCTTCCCGCTTCTGTGACGGAAAACGCTGCTCTAGAGGAAAATGAGAGTGAAGACAATCTGCATAAGACTTTTGACGCTGATAAAGTTTTTGCAAAGCTGAACGCGCTGCAAAAAAATCGTCAAGATCAAGATGATGCATAAAAAGCCATGACGCATAAGGGAAACATTTCTTATGGAAATGTTAGAGGAATGGCCAAAGAGAAGAAAAATTGGCAGAGACTTAAAAGTAAAAATGAGGACGAAAAAAAACAGAAAAAATTTCGTCTTCATTAGGAATTAACGGTTATTCTTAAAAATATTTTTAAGAATTGACCCTTCTTTACCAAATTCAAGGAGAAACGGACTATGCGCTCTACCAAAAAAACCATCTCTCATTCCTTAGCTATCCTCTTTCTTTTCTCACTATGCTTGGGTGGGTGTGGCAAAAAAAATGTTGGTGCACTTAACGGTATGAATGGCGCTTATATGAATGATGCTGGTTTGAATCAGATGTCACCAGGTTCAGGACAAGAATTTACGGTTAATGTGGGTGATCGCGTGTTTTTTGGTCTCGATTCTTCTTCACTTGATGCTGATGCTGAACGTATTTTAACGCGCCAAGCAGAATGGTTGCTTCATTATCCTTATTATTCTATTATGATCGAAGGTCATGCTGATGAGAGGGGAACACGTGAATATAACTTGGCACTTGGACAGCGCCGTGCTGTTGCTGTGCGAAACTATTTGGTGTCTCTAGGTGTGTCTGCACAACGGATTCAAACAATTTCTTACGGAAAAGAAAGACCTGTAGCAGTATGTGATGATATTTCCTGTTGGAATCAAAATCGACGTGCTGTGACAACGTTGAATGACATGAATAGTCATTAAAAAGAAGATTGTTTGTTTCAACTATTTAATAAGCTCTTAAGGGGAAAAAAGAATGTATCGTAAAATCAATTGGAAAACACTCTTTTATATGGGGGTTTTCATAGCTTGTTCTACTTCACTTGTTCAAAGTGCGGCACGAAAGGCTTCCGAATATCCTGCACATGATACGGATAAAGTTGATGCAGTTGATAAGGCAACTGATGATGTTAAGAAAGCGCCTGAAGCAGCCGATAAAGCAGCATCTGATGCGGCGGAAAAAGCCACTGACGCTGTTGATAAGGCTGTCGATGATGTGAAGAAAGCACCTGAAGCAGCTGATAAAGCAGCATCTGATGTGATAGAAAAAGCCACTGACGCTGTTGATAAGGCTGTCGATGATGTGAAGAAAGCACCTGAAGCAGCTGATAAAGCAGCATCTGATGTGATAGAAAAAGCCACTGACGCTGTTAATAAGGCTGTCGATGATGTGAAGAAAGCACCTGAAGCAGCTGATAAAGCAGCATCTGATGTGATAGAAAAAGCCACTGACGCTGTTAATAAGGCTGTTGATGATGTGAAGAAAGCGCCTGAAGCAGCTGATAAAGCAGCATCTGATGTGATAGAAAAAGCCACTGATGCTGTTAATAAGGCTGTCGATGATGTGAAGAAAGCACCTGAAGCAGCTGATAAAGCAGCATCTAGCGCGGCGGAAAAAGCCACTGACGCTGTTAATAAGGCTGTTGATGCTGTTAAAGAAGCGCCTGAAGCAGCCGATAAAGCAGCATCTAGCGCGGTGGAAAAAGCCACTGACGCTGTTGATAAGGCTGTTGATGCTGTTAAAGAAGCTCCTGAAGCAGCTGATAAAGCAGCATCTAGCGCGGTGGAAAAAGCCACTGACGCTGTTAATAAGGCAATTGATGCTGTAAAAGAAGCACCTGAAGCAGCTGATAAAGCAGCATCTAGCGCGGTGGAAAAAGCCACTGACGCTGTTAATAAGGCTGTCGATGCTGTAAAAGAAGCACCTGAAGCAGCCGATAAAGCAGCATCTAGCGCGGTGGAAAAAGCCACTGACGCTGTTGATAAGGCAATTGATGCTGTAAAAGAAGCTCCTGAAGCAGCCGATAAAGCAGCATCTAGCGCGATGGAAAAAGCCACTAGTGTTGCGGAGCACCAAGGGATTATTTTAGAGAATCAACAGGCTTTATTTAAAGATTATGATTTAGATAAGCTTTTGCATAAGATACGAATGGTGCTTGAGCATAACAGTCTAAAAAATGTTAACAAGCAGTTTCACGAGCTTTTTGATACAGAAGCCTCTTCTGTTTATTCTTGTTCTTTTGAAAAGTCTGCTGTAGATGAAAAATCTCAGACTGTAAAAGAAGAGATAGAGCAGGACCATAGTACAGGTGATCAGACAAAGGTTGCTGCTGTGGAAGCTAAGGTGGAGAGCCATGATCATGAAAACAGTCAACCTTTTAACAAAGCGCATGAAGTAAGTGCTCCAATTGAAGCACATCAGAGTGACAATCTTTCTTCTTCTAAAGCTTTGTATAAGGAAGGGTATGATTTTATTCGTTCTGCTAACTATGTTGATGCTGAAAAAAGCTTTTGCGCTTTTCAAAATCGTTACAAAAAAGATTCTTTGAGTGATGATGCTTTATTTTGGTTGGCCGAATCTTTGTTGGGGCAAAAACGCTATCATGAAGCAGCACAAGTTTATCTTACCGCATGGTATGCAGATAAAAAGAAGCTCTATACCTCTGAGATTTTGCTGAAATTAGCAAGAAGTATGGTCGCTCTTGAGCCAAATAAAGACGATTGTGCTCATTTTGTGAAAAAATCAAAACGTCAACAAACATTAGCATCTGTTTTTTGTAAACCTGCAAAATAAACAGCGAGGTCGTTTTCGGTGTGCGTTAGACTGGCAAGAAATCTCTTTAAAACATCGGATTTTATTCAATGTCAGAAGTTGATTCTTGCCGTCTCAGGGGGAAGCGATTCTTTGGCTTTGATGTTTTTGGTCAAAGAGCATTTGGAAACTCTCGCATTTCCTCCAGAAATGATTGTTGTCACGGTTGATCATCAATTGCGTAAAGAATCGATGCGTGAAGCAGAAACTGTTGCGAAAATTTGTCGTGTCCATGATATTCAACATATCACTGTGCGATGGGAAGGCGAAAAGCCAAAGACGCATATTGCTTCCAGCGCGCGTGTTGCACGCTATGATCTCTTGGTTAAAGAAGCACAAAAACAAGGCGCATCACTTATTATGACGGGGCATACACTCAATGATCAGGTTGAGACCTATCATATGCGGTATCAACGTCTCCAAAAGAATAGAGGTGCTTTATATAGTGAAGCTGTTGCTATGCGCGATGAGGTTTATGCCAGTGGTTTTGCTGGTGCTTTGCGCGGTGAAGCCGAGGGTATACGTGATGAGGATCATACCAGAAAAACAAAAAAAAATATTGCCGAAAAAAACTATGGTTCCCTCTATGAGCGCGGTTTATCCTGTATTCCGCGTGAGGCGTTGTTGCATAGAAAAGTGCGTTTGATTCGGCCACTCCTTGGTGTAAAACGCCAAACATTACGGAATTATTTACGCTTACAAGGACAAACATGGATTGATGATCCAACCAATGAAGATCGCAATTTTGAACGTGTGCGCGTGCGTCAATCTCTTTCTCCACAAAAATTGGCTTATATTGCTCAAAAAATAAATGAAGCCGCATTGCAGCGTCGTCAACAAGCCAAAAATATTGCTGATTTGATCTTAGCGCTGGATATTACTGTCCAACATGGGCGTTGTTTCATAGCAAAGCCTGCGCTGTTTTTACAGAAACATTCCAGTTTTCCTTTCGTGGTGGGGCTCTTTGCTGTGCTGATGGGAGGGGGATTTTATTTGCTCCCCAATCAGAAATTAAGCATGCTTGTTCAAAAACTCTGTCTCGATTCTCCAGAAAAGAAGCGTTTTACTTATGCGGGTTCTGTTATTGAATATAACAAGCACGGAATTTCTTTGTGGCGTGAAGGGCGAAATATGAAAGAGGCTATCGTTGAGCCAGATAAAACTTTTATATGGGATGGGCGCTATCATATCACAAATCATGGATATGAGGCTATAAAGGTTGGAGCCGCAAATTTAGAACAGCTGAAATTTTTATTAAAAAATAGCGATTTTGAGCTTGAAAAGCCTCATTTTCCCTCTTTACAATCGCTGCTGATGATCTCAAATCATAAAGGGTATGATATTCCAGAGTTGATTTCTCAAGCAGTTGTTCATAAACATGTTATCGTCAAGCGGATTATGGCACCTTTCGATTGGCTTTCCTCACGAGAAGATGCTGCCTTGGTGAATGTTGTGGAACCTTTTTTTAATATTGAGGTGAAAAGATAAAGGAAAATTACTCTAAAAGAAAATAAACAGCTTCTCATCCCTTGGCAAGGGGCTGACAAGGTTATATGTTAAGGGGAACTGTTTGAAATCTATATTTGATTAAGTGGGCTGAATATGAATTCCAATTACCGCTCTCTCCTTATTTGGGGAGTTATTGCCTTGATTTTGATTGTGTCGTTTTCTCTCTTTAATGGAGATAGCCAACGTTCTGGTGGTGGAGAAGTCTCCTATTCTGAATTTTTGCAAAAAGTTGAGAATAATGAGTTGAAATCTGTGACCATTCAAGGTCAAAAATTAACAGGGAAAACCATTGAACATAGAGCTATTTCAACCTATGCTCCTCGCGATCCAGGTTTGATACAAAAGTTGGAAAGCAAAAACGTCAATGTTAAAGCTATTCCTGAAAGCTCTGGAAATAGCATTTTCCTCAATCTCCTCTTTTCCTTATTACCTGTTATTATTATCGTGGGGGCGTGGGTCTTTTTTATGCGGCAAATGCAAAATGGATCACGTGGTGCAATGGGATTTGGGAAATCGAAAGCAAGATTGCTTAATGAAGCGCAAGGACGTATTACCTTTAAAGATGTTGCTGGCGTTGAAGAAGCAAAGCAAGATCTTCAAGAAATTGTTGAATTTTTACGCGAACCACAAAAATTTCAACGCTTAGGGGGGCGTATCCCACGCGGTGTTTTGCTTGTTGGTCCTCCAGGAACCGGTAAAACTTTGCTAGCTCGTTCTGTGGCAGGTGAAGCCAATGTGCCATTCTTTACCATTTCAGGGTCTGATTTTGTTGAAATGTTTGTTGGTGTTGGGGCAAGCCGTGTGCGCGATATGTTCGAACAGGCTAAAAAAAATGCACCTTGTATTATCTTTATCGATGAAATTGATGCTGTTGGACGCCATCGGGGGGCTGGTCTTGGCGGTGGAAACGATGAACGTGAACAGACCTTAAACCAGTTGCTTGTCGAAATGGATGGGTTTGAGCCCAATGAAAGTATTATTCTTATTGCCGCAACAAACCGTCCTGATGTGCTTGATCCTGCTTTATTGAGACCAGGGCGTTTTGATCGGCAAGTTGTTGTGCCAAACCCTGATGTTTCTGGGCGTGAGCAAATCTTGAAAGTGCATGTGCGCAACGTGCCTTTAGCGCCTAACGTTGATTTGAAAATTTTGGCAAGGGGAACACCAGGATTTTCCGGTGCGGACCTGATGAATCTGGTCAATGAAGCTGCTCTTATGGCTGCGAGCCGTAATAAAAGAGTTGTCACGATGCAAGAATTCGAAGATGCCAAAGATAAGGTGATGATGGGGGCTGAACGTCGTTCAACCGCTATGACACAAGAGGAAAAAGAACTCACTGCTTATCACGAAGCAGGACATGCTATTGTGGCTCTTAATGTGCCGGTTGCTGATCCTGTCCACAAAGCAACAATCGTTCCAAGGGGAAGAGCATTGGGAATGGTGATGCAATTGCCTGAAGGCGATCGCTATTCTATGAGTTATCGGTGGATGATTTCTCGTTTGGCTATTATGATGGGTGGACGTGTGGCTGAAGAATTAAAGTTTGGAAAGGAAAATATCACCTCCGGTGCTTCTTCTGATATTGAGCAAGCAACGAAATTAGCACGTGCAATGATCACACGGTGGGGATTTTCTGATCTGCTTGGAAATGTAGCTTATGGCGATAACCAAGATGAAGTCTTTTTGGGTCATTCTGTTGCGCGAACACAAAATGTCTCTGAAGAAACAGCACGCATGATTGATATGGAAGTGCGTAAGCTTATTGATGATGCCTATAAAAATGCGACAAACATTTTGAAAACAAAAAGAAAAGAATGGTTTGCTTTGGCACAAGGTTTGTTGGAATATGAGACTTTAACGGGAGCTGAAATTAACGAAGTTATTGCAGGAAAGCCTCCTTCACGCACACAGAAAGATGAGGGTGCTGCGCCACGTGGCTCTTCTGTTCCAAAAACTGGAAAAATGAAGACAGAGACAACAGTGGTAGATGAAAAAAACGCTGAAGCAGTCTCTAAAACAGCGCCTCATAAAGTAGAGACCGATAAAGGCGAGGCAGGCAAAGCAGAGGCAGCTGTTGGGAAAAAAACAGCAAAATCCAGTAATGTTGTGCTTAAGGAGGCTCAGTCTAAAGAAGTGCAATCGGATGAGACTGAGAAAAAAGCACAAAGCACAAAAGGTACTACAAAATCAGTCAACCGCTCTAAAAGTAATGCTGAAAAGAAGTCCAATACTGCGGGAGATGATAAAGAAAAATAAGAATTATTTAATACCGCTTGAGTGACGATGTTTTAGGAAAACTTCTAATTTTTTTGAGAAAGGCGCAAGTTTTGTTTGCGCCTTTCTTGTAATATTTGCAAAAATATGGAAGCAAAAAATTAAGCAAAGCCGTTGTATTATGACGGCTTTAGCATGCTACAAGGCGAGGTGGACTGTTGCTTTTCTAATGTGGTAGGGTTGTGAGGTTAGGCGATAGATTTCCTTGCTGATTTTGTAGGGTATGAGGTTTGGTGCTGGGTTTCTTTACGGATTTAGCAAGTGTGTGAGATTATCCGTTGGTTGTATTAAAGGGGTGTATAGAGCATTTTGAGGAGATAATATTGCTTTTATGTGGAAGGGTGTAAACATAATTGCTTGAGAGTGGTTTAGATGTGTAGATGGTGAATAGGGGGCTTGATTGTTTAAATGCATGAAGGTTTAGATCAATGATCTGATTTTATACGGGGAGCGGGGGGACTATTGTACCAAGGGGGCTTGTTAGGGGTTTAAGGAAAAGCCAAGGGAAGAATTATATATTAAAGGAAAGAGGCATGGTGCAAAAATATTTTGGTACAGATGGAATTCGGGGGAAAGCCAATTCATTTCCTATGACACCCGATTTTGCCATGAAGGTGGGGATGGCTGTAGGGGTTTTATTTCGCTCACAACATCAATCTCATCGTGTGGTGATTGGCAAGGATACACGATTATCTGGTTATATGTTGGAAAACGCTTTGGTTTCAGGATTGACTGCTGCGGGGATGGAAGCTTTTTTATTGGGTCCAGTGCCAACCCCTGCTGTTGCAATGCTTTGCCGCTCTTTGCGAGCGGATCTTGGAGTGATGATTTCTGCTTCTCATAATCCGTTCTATGATAATGGAATTAAACTTTTTGGTCCTGATGGTTTTAAACTTTCAGATGACATGGAAGCCAAAATTGAACAATTGATCGATACAGATCTTTCAAAATCTTTAGCAAGTTCTGCCGAAATTGGTTATGCAAAACGGGTTGAGGGGGATATTTATCGTTATATTGAATATGCCAAACGAACTTTGCCGCGTGATGTTCGCTTAGATACTGTGCGTATTGTTGTGGATTGTGCCAATGGGGCTGCTTATAAAGCGGCTCCCCGTGCTTTATGGGAATTGGGGGCTGAGGTTTTTGCTATTCATGATGAACCCAATGGGACCAATATTAATCAAAAATGTGGATCAACCGATTTAAGCTCTTTAAAACGAAAAGTGCATGAAGTGCGTGCTGATGTGGGGATTGCTCTTGATGGAGATGGAGATCGTGTTCTCATTGTTGATGAAAAAGCACAAACGGTTGATGGAGATCAGTTGATTGCTGTAATTGCTGAAAATTGGCATAAAATGGGACGATTACGGTGTAATGGTGTTGTCACAACGATTATGTCAAATCTTGGACTGGAACGTTTCTTGAATAGCAAAGGGTTGCACCTTGTAAGGACAAAAGTTGGAGATCGTTATGTTGTCGATGCCATGCGCCAAAAGGGATATAATGTTGGTGGTGAGGCTTCTGGCCATATCGTGCTCAGTGATTTTGGTACAACGGGTGATGGCTTGGTGGCTGCATTGCAGATTTTAGCCTGTATGAAGGAAAGTCAAAGCCCTATGAGCCAATTGTGTAAACGGTTTGAACCTGTACCGCAAATTTTAAAAAATGTAACGATTAAAAATAAAAATGTCCTGAAAAAAAATCCAGTCAAAACGGCCATTGATCAAGCAGAGAAGCGGTTGGGAAAAGAGGCACGGCTGGTGATCCGTGCTTCTGGAACTGAGCCGGTTATCCGCCTTATGGCTGAAGGCGATGCACGAGAAGTATTGGACACTGTCGTGACAGAGTTGATGGATGTTATTATTCATCATGATGTACGCATGGGGACTGCACTTGAGGAATCTTGATTTTTTTGAGAAAATTATCAGATCATCTTTGAATAAAGGTCTGATTTTAATGCGGGATTTTGGCAATTACAAAAGGTATGATTATTAACTCTGTTAGTGATGTAATAACGGTAATGGATACTCTATCTACGAACAAATTAAATAAAAAAGGGAAAAGTCTAATTCTAATAACTACAATGCGTATAGAGTTCTCTATAGTTCGTAAGATATAAAAAATATGCCTTTTTTTGATTTTCCTTTTTCTTTTACTTATTCGTAAACCGGTTATTAGTTTAACAGAGTTTGTAGGGGGAGTTTATTAGTGTTATTCATTCTTTTTACTGGACATACAGCGGGTGCAGCGCCCCATGAACATCAAACAGCAATGGTCATTGTGGTTATATCATCTTGATGTTTCTAAGTGCCGCTGCCAATTGGAGATATGATACGCTCCTATTACGTTTAGCTCTTCCTAATTATGAACTTATACTTTTCCAATAATTAGTAGAATAATGAGAAAGAGATGAGAATAAGCAATTTTTTCACGACAGTTCTAATGTTTATAAAGTAAAAAAAGCCGTGTGATGTAAAAAATAATGAACATTTTTTGGATCTTGGAGGGGGACACTCTATATTCATTTATGATTTTAGGATTTAAACATAAAAGGATTGAAGCCTTCTATAATACTGGTACGACTGAAGGGATTAGAACCGCCCATGCTCAAAAATTAAAGCGTATTCTAAGTGCTCTTGAAGGAGATGTATCGCCAAAAGATTTTGAGTTATCCGTCCTTTTGATTACATCTGCTAAAAGGTGATTTCAAGGATTATTAGTCAATTACTGTAAATGGAAATTGTCGCGTAATATTTCGCTTTGATAGCATAGATGTCGAAATGGTTGATTATCTGGATTATCATCAAAAAGGAGATCTAAACAATGATGAAGAATCCTTCACATCCCGGTGAATTATTGTGAGAAGATGTGATCAAAGAGCTTAGTTTATCCGTTAATGAAGCAGCAGAGTAGCTTGGTATATCTCGTGTAGCACTTTCTAGAGTTTTAAATGGAAAAGCCGCTATGAGTGCTAATCTTGCTATTAGGCTTGAAATGTCTGGTGTAAGCACAGCACGTGCTTGGCTTGCTATGCAAACAAATTATGATCTATCAAAAGCAATTTTTTAACAACAGTCTCATGATCAAGATTGCATAAAAGAGTTTCAAATGGCAGTTAAGTTTTTGCAACAGAGACGTATACAAGAGCTAAATCATGCGTATGAGCGTACAAGGTCAAAAGATGTAACGCGGATAAGACAAGGAATAAAATCTTATTTTCATAACTCGATTAAGCCATACGGTAAAAGAGAGGTAATCAAAGGAGGTGTTTAATATGGGTGTGACAAAAGATGTTGTACGTGCCTGCATAGATAGGGCGTTAAAAAAAATCCGGTGAAATATTAGCAAGTTTAGGACTTACGGTGTCTGATTTCATCCGTATTGCTTTGACAAAAGTTGTTCATGAAAAAGGATTGCCGTTTGATATGTCTATTTCTAATGCGAAAACGCTTAAAACTTTTGAGAAAAGTGACAAGGGTTAAGAGAAGTGACAAGGGTAAAGAGATATGTATTGCTGAAGATAGGTAAGATTTGTTTTTTCATTTGGATATTTGATATTTCTGATCATTCACTTCAAATTAGCTTTTAATTTACATCATTATCGTTATGGGTGTTTCCGTATATTGAATGATGTATGCAAACCGTGATTGAAATGGCAGCTTATTGAATTTCTGCAAAAGAAGAAGGCATATCGCCTGAATAATTATTTGATATTGTTTCTTTTATTGCTACTCATTCAGATGCTGGTGGTCTTATGCAAGGGTTAAGAGAAAGCCAAGGAAAGTTAGGTTTAAAAGCATAAGAGTAAAAGTGGGGGATATAAGGTTATACCCTTTTTTGGTGGTTAAAATATTCCGGTGTTGATCGAAGATATTTACAGTCAATCATCTTGAGGTAATTTGACAAAATCAGAGAGGAATGCGTTGAAGAAAATTTTTATATTGCGCCTTGATGAATATCGAAAAGAATAATAATGGATAAGGCACATAAAGCAGGATCTCGTATATTACAAGGTGCTCGTGAAGCTCTTGTCTGAAGTTAAAAGTGAAGCGGATACTAAATTTGGTATCTATATTCCTGCAAATGTTGATGTCAAAAAAAATCAGAAAAAATATAGGGTTATAGATATCATTTTCGGCACGTTTTGGTTTTCCTGTGGGGCGCATTCGTGATTGGGAATGGGGATGATATTTTTACTTCTTTTTACTTGTTGTTTTCGATTATTGACACTGAACTTGAAGCGATTAATCGTGTTTTTAAGAAAGCTCTATTGGTATAGTTTTTGCTTATAAAAAAGGGTGTGAGGGGTAGCGTTTTTTTTAAAAAGCATCACGGCGTTTGAAGGGGTCGTAATAGATTTCTGTTACACGAAATTTTCCTTCGAGGCGTTTGCATTGGATGATGACATCTATCATCGAGATTAATAAGCCGCGGATATCATCGCGTGCTAAATTACCACCACCGTCACTTTCTTTGACTAAAAGGGTCATTTGTTCAAAGGCTGCAAGGGCTGTTGAGGCGTGGACGGTGGTAATGGAGCCGGGGTGACCAGAATTGACATTACGGATATAGTAAAAGGCTGTACCATCACGCAGCTCTTGTAGAAGGATTCTGTCGGGGCGCATGCGTAAGCCTGATTCAAGCAGTTCTTTTGCGCCTGCTTTTGCTAAGCCTTGGTTATCTTTTGAATAAAAAAGTTGGACTTTGTTGGCGTGCGGAACGACAAGTTCTGGTGTGTCTTCAATGGTGAGAATTCGTTCATAGTCAGGGATTTTTGCAATCAAAGCTTTGGAGAGGGTTGTTTTACCAGAACCGGTTTTGCCCGATATTAAGATATTTTGTTGTGTAATAACGGCTCTTTCTAAAAAGGTGCAAAAATCTTTGGCCAGAAACAAATCTGTTAGTTTTTTGTCTGTATCAGAGAGTTCGGATAACCGTTCTGTCATTTGTTGCGTGGGTGTGAAACTGGTGTTTTGGGCAACAGAAAAAAGATTGTTTTCATGTAAACTTTCAAGAGAAAAAGTGCGTGATGAAGGTTTACGAATGGTCATGCTAATGGTATTGGCTGCAACTGCTGGAGGCATAACAATTTGTATGCGTTCGTTGTTTGGCAGTGTTGCGGAGAGAACGGGGTTTTCTACACTGATTTTTTGTGTTGTGTAGGCAGCAACAACTTTTGCAATCCCTTCTAGTTCGCTGTAGGTTAGTTCTTTTAAGATGTGGGTTTGCCAACCATTGGGACCCTCAACGATTACTTCGCCAGGGCGATTGATAACAATTTCAAATAAATTCTCATCATTGAGGAAATCATCTAAGATCTTTAATTTTGTTAAAACGATGGAGGCGCGTTCTGCATTTTTTGCTGATGGCATAATGTGACTTTATTGGCTTAATGAAAAAAGGAATAGCTGGGAGTAGAGCGGTTTCTTTTGCTCTTTACGACTAGTTTATAGACAGAGGAAAAATCGAGATCTTTTGCTACAAAGATGTTGACCAGTTCGCCTTGAAATTTTTCTAAGGTAGGAGGGATGTTGATTTGATTTTCAAGAGCAATACTGGCGGCATCTTTTCCAGTGTTGTTTGCGCCTTCAAAACCGCCGCCTCCAGAGTTGTTTGAACCTTCTTTATTGGAATTGCCTACTATTTTATTTGTTAAAACTGTTGTGGCACCATCAATAACGGTGAGTAAAAGGGAAGAGCCAAAGCGTTCCCACCAATGGGTGTTGATGTTGCCATCAAAACCGGCTCTGCCTAAACTGTCGGTTGCGGGTGAGGCAAGGTCGATGATGACACCGGTTGGGGTTTTTGCTCTTGTCCAGAGTACAAAGAGGCGAGATTGACCTTGTTTTATCCCTCCGCGGTATTCGCCAATCACTTGGGTTCCTTTATCAAGCAAAACAACGCGCCCATTGTCAGAGAGGATATCACGGTTGATGATGCAGCTTGCAAAGCCTGGTTGCTCACTGTTTAATGCGGTTTCTAAGATACAGGGAATAGAGGTTCCCATGGCGATGATAAAGTTTCTATTGCCGATGAGTTTTGCTTTTGCTTTTGCTTCTTCTGTTTTGGTAGGCTTTAATAGGGTTGCAAAATTTTGTGTGTCTTGAAGGGCAGGAGAATTTTGCGCATTCGCGAGATTTTCAAGGGCATGGAATTTTTCAAAGGGGTTGAGAGTCGTGTTGACGATGTCTTTTAATTGAGATTTAGAGCCTTTGGCAAAAGCGAGAACAGGGGCGCGTCTTGCGGCATCAAGTAGTGGGTCATCTTTTTTGGGTTCTTGTGCGAGTGGTTGTGGGGGTGGTAAGGTTATTGGCGCTATGTTTGCACGCGGGTCAGAGGGCGCGAGCTCTAAAGGGGCGAGAGAATTGTGAAAGCTTTTTTCTTGTTTTTTATGAGCTTTTGCGGTGTCTTTTTGTTCTGTGGGGGAGGATAAGATGTTCCAGAGCACATAGCCGCAGATTCCTATACAGGCTATTGCGACAACTATTTTTTTGCCAGCGCTTTTGGCGCTATTGTTTTTGCCATCCCCAATAGATCCGCGATCTTCGATGATTGATTTATCACTCATGTGTTGTCCCCTTCAATTCCCGCTTATTTAAAGATCTGATGCAATTTTACGTTCAACAGATGGTGAGGTTGTTCCGGTATTTGGATTTGTGCCTTTTGGTTGATAGGCTTCGTTAAAGACGCATAGGACGTTTTTTCCCTGTCTTAGGGTGAAGCGTGCGCTAATGGCATGGACAATCACCATGTTGCCTCTTGTGGTTTTGGGAACCAGCGATTCTGTACCGTCATTGCTGACAATGTAAATGGCAGGGATTTCTTGGTTGTCTGGAAATGTAAATGTTGTTGTTTTGCCATTGTCATAAACAGAGGAGGGTTCAAGAGTGATAGAGCCTTGAGCGGTGTAAGCCCAATTGCGAGGTCCGTAGGTTTCAGAAGCGTTGAAGACATTATCAATGCGCTGGGCTTGTTGTTTTTCTTGTCGCATAAGGGCTGCGAGTCTTCTTTGTTCTGCTTCTTCTTGTGGGTAGCGAAATTTCACAAGGAAATATGTTTCTTGTCCAGAGGAAATTTCTCCATCTTTGACCATGAGTTCAAATTGATAGGAGCGCTTTGAGCCATCAAGCTTTGTGGTGACGACTTGGAGATTGGTAATGGGTTGGACTTCCCGCGCTTTGAGGAAAAGAATATTGCCAGCGGGGGCGACTTCCCATGCAACGCTGTTGCCAATTGCCACATGGGCAATTTCTTCATTGGGAGAAAATTCTATTTGTACCGATGAGCGTATGGAGCCAATAATTTTTGTGACATTATAGGCATCATAGTTGATAAAGCGAATGCGGCTATCGCTTGGCGCACGGGTGGGAAAAATACTGGCATGGCTAGGCGTTAAAGAAAGGGTAATAGCGATGTTAAGAATGAGAAAAAGAATTTTTTTTGTCATGATCAGTTGACCACTTCCGGATCGGTTCTATATTCACTAACAATAAACCCTAGAGGATTTATCAAACGGTTTTGGACAGAGATAGGGGCATTGATATATTCAAAGGTAAGTGTTGCAACCCAGTGGGTGATGAATTCTTTGTTGGTTTCATTGTCATGAATGGTTCTGTAGTAACGCACTTGGGCGACATCGTCATTGATAAAGGAGATTGATTTTATTGTTATTGTAACGGCGGCGTGTTTATAGAGAATTTGAGGACTTTGGGGATTTCTTGCTCCATACCAGCTGGCAAATCTTTCCTGTTCTTCTGAAGAAGAGAGGAGGGAGACGGTTTGGAAGTTGTGTTGTGTTTCTTCTGTGGTGAAGCCTTCACGGGAGCGGACATATTTTGCAGCAAAGTAGCGTGTGATTGCTTCATCGACATTGGTGGGACCTTCTTTTAAGGCTTCCACAACTTCGGTGATGCCGGTTGAATTGTCGACGCGGATGACAAAAGGTTCCACGGTTTTAAGGGGCGTGAGGGTGATGACCGCGAGAGAAGACAGTATTGCAACAGCAACCGCGATGCCGGCAATGGCAAGCGAGACGCGGGTGGTGCGGCGTGAGGCGAGCATGCGATCTTGATCAAACGAGCGCGCTTCAGCAATGTATTGTTCTATATCTTTTTCTTTCATGCTTTTTGCCCGCAATTTTTGTAAGATTTGATTTCTTCATCCGTTAATTTTTGTGCCAGAAGCATTTCCAGCTTACCTTCTAAGGGTGAAGGGGTGTTGTTACTGATGATAATGGGTGTGGGCGTGGGTTTTTTCCCTTCCCAATTCCACATTGATCTGTTGAGTGGACGTTTAGAATATCCATCACATTTTGGGAGTGACTTCAGTGTGTTTGGTGAAGACACACAGCCACTGAGAAAGAGAAATGGTAAGATAATCCCAATTTTTTTAAATTCCCGCATTTGAACTTAGACCTTTTTTAATAGTGATGCTAATTTTTTAATGCCCCTTGTTGCTGCATTAGCAGCTCGTCCACTTAGTTGAGCCGTTGCTTTAGCAACTGGTCCTGATCCTGTAAGAGAAGCCCCCCCAGAGGCTAAAGCTGATGCGATATCAGGGAGTCTGAGGAAAAGGTAAATACCACCAAGACCAACAACCAAGAACTGAATTAAAGTAGTGAAGATATTTTTAAGACCTGCTGAAAAAATGTTCATCGCAATATTGACATATAAGCCACCAAGCAGCACGACTAACACATATAAAATGATGAAGTTTGCAACTTGCCCTAACCATGCCTCTGTAAATTTTCTGGTTGAGGAAAACATATAGAGGCTTATGAAGAGTGGTCCTATTGATAGGACAAGAAATGATCCCAGTTTAGCAAATAGTGAAACGGCAAAACCAACTGTACAAAAAAAGGCAGCAACTACTAGGCAGATAAAACCAGCAATCCATGTCGCAATAAACATCCCCATTTGAGAGAGACCCGTGTACTGGTTTGCTGCGTCCAAAACCTGTGCTCCAGCTTGGTTCATCATATTGTCCCATACATTTCGATCCGAATGTGCACCTTGGGTGACATTTGAAATGGCATTTGGCAGATCATGGAAAAATATCCCACTGACCCACTCATTATAAAGAGCGGCGTTTGTGGCGAGTGCAACTATGATGCCCAGTTTGAAAGTTGTGACTATAAATTCCCATAAGGGCATGGAAGAACGCCCATAGATGATATTGTATCCTATAAATATAATGTAAATTGTACAAGACAGTTTAAGCGGAGCACTTAAAGACGATGAAAGGTTGTGAATGGTTTTATCCATTGTCTCTGTAATTGGCTTCATTAACATATCATCTATATCAGTAAATACGCCTTTCGTTATTATTGCCATTTAGATGCTCCACTCTTCATTGTATATTTTTATAATTTAATGGTTATTTTGTTTTTCTTCAGCGCGCTCTTTCGCTCTTCGTTCTTCTTCAGCGCGTTCTTTTGCTTCTTGTTCAGCTCGGAATTTTTTATTCTCTGCTCTCATTTTTTCAATCCTGGCGTCTTGTTCAGCTTTAGCTTTTTCCATTGCTTTACGATAACGTTCGTCATCTTCACGCTCTCTTTCTTCAGCTTTTGCTTCATATTCTTTCTGAAGTTCTAAAAATGCTAACCGCATGTTTTCACAATTTTTTGAAGTCCCTGCAAATCCACATTTAGCATCCCATTCTAGGCGTAATTTTTCATCTTTTTTAAATTCAGCGACGCTATAGGTTTTTTCACATCCAGCGGTGATGAGCCCTGTGCAAAGTAGCAATGTTGTTATGAGAACTTTATTCATAGATATTTCCCCTTTTTTCTTTCAGTTTTTGAGGTTTGAGCATAATCTTTAAATTATGCTTGTGTTATCGGTTTTTATAACCAGTGATGATAAATCTAGGGCACAGACATAATGTTGCCATAAATATATTATAGAGTATACAAGGCTCTTTAAGTTGAGCAGCTAAAGCGCATTAGCGATGTGTAATGGTGCTATCCATTGTTTTTGTAAGGGGCTCCATCAACATATTGTCTATCTTAGTGAATATGCCTTTGCTTTCTACTGCCATTGAGATGCTCCGCTCTTCATTGTGTCTTAATGGTTATTTTGTTGTTCTTCTGCCGCGCGCTCTTTTGCTCTTCGTTCTTCTTCAGCGCGTGTTTCTGCTCTTTGTTTTTCGAGTATTTTTTGAGTCTCAGCTCTCATTTTTTCAATCCAAGCTTTTTGTTTAGCCATAAATTCTTCATCTCTTTTGCGATTGTTCTCTTCCGCTTGACGCTCTCTTTCTTCTGCTTGTGCTTCATATTCTTTCTGAAGTTCTAAAAATGCTAACCGCATGTTTTCACAATTCTTTGAAGTTCCTGCAAATCCACATTTAGCATCCCATTCTAGGCGTAATTTTTCATCTTTTTTAAATTCAGCGACGCTATAGGTTTTTTCACATCCAGCAGTGATGAGCCCTGTGCAAAGTAGCAATGTTGTTATGAGAACTTTATTCATTATTTATTGTCCTGTTGTTTAGCTTTAGCGCGCTCTTTTGCTTCTCGTTCGGCTTGTTCTTTTGCTTTTTGTTCAGCTTTCCATTTTTCATGTTCAGCTTTTTGTTTAGCCATAAGTTCATCCATCGCTTTGTTGAAGCTCTCTGCCGCTTTCCGGCTTCTTTCTTCAGCTTTTGCGTCATATTCTTTTTGAAGTTCAAGTTGTGCTAATCTTAAGTTTTCACAATTTTTTGCAGTTCCTGCGAATCCACATTTAGCATCCCACTCTAAGCGTAAATTTTTATCTTTTTTAAATTCAGCGACGCTGTAGGTTTTTTCGCAACCAGCCGTGATCATCCCTGTGCAAAGTAGCAATGTTGTTACGAGAACTTTATTCATTATTTATTGTCCTGTTTCTTTTCAGATTCTTGTTTATCGTCATTTGTTGAGCCAAAGCCTCCCCATTTTTTACGGGTTTCAAGTTCAGCTTGCTCTGCATTTTTACAATTTTTCGAATTCAAATCCCCTGACGTCAAACATTTCAGTAATACTTCTTCCATCAGTTTTTTATTTTTTTTAAGTTCTTCTACGCTGTGGGTTTTTTCACATCCAGTGGTGATGAGCCCTGTGCAAAGTAGCAATGTTGTTATGATGATCTTGTTCATATTCAAGCCCCTCTTTTTTACTCTTTATTGACCACGCATTTTTTGGGCCAAAGCTTTGGTTCGTGCTTTAAATTCTTCCATTTCACGTCTTTCTGCCGCTTTTTCTTCTGCTTGTTGAATCATCATGGCAGCTTGCATTTGGAGTATTTTTGCTTGGAGGTCTGCTTGTACCGCTGATAATTGTGCTTGAATGCCTTGAATTTTACCCGCATCTTTAGTACTTCCAAGTTCGTCAAGGAGCTTGGTAATGTTTTTTTGTGTTTCACTGGCTTCTTCGTAGACGTCCTGGCCTTTTGCCGCTTCTCCTACTACGCGCTGTTCAGCTTTTTTCACTTCTTGTGCGTAAAAAGCATCTACTGCCTCTTTTGAGTCTGCGCCCCCCGCGGGCTCTTTGTATTTAAGTTCTTCTTGCCATTTTTGCGTGTTTTTGCTGCCGCCGCCGCCGCCACCGCCACCGCCGCCGCTGCCCATCGATTGTTGAAAGTGGTTAAAGTCAGAAGGAAGGGCGCCACTGCTCCCTTGCTTGTTAAACATCTCTTTCAATCCCGAAATGTCAGGCTTGACATTTAGGGAGTTATATAATTGTTTCGCTTGATCGAGTTGGCTCTTTAATTGCTCAAGCTGTTGTTTGCCTTGTTGAATTTGTTCTTTCAATTTGTCAAGTTGCTTTCCCCCTTGCATAAAAGATTTTAAATCGAATGTAGGCATTTGTGCAAAGGCATTTGTTTGAAAGCCAAATGAAGCTGCATAGACGGCTGTTGCCAATAAAAGTTTTTTCATTGTTTTGACCTTTCTTGAAAAATAGGAAGCCATTTTTCTGGAGATTGTCCAACTTCATCCATAATGGTCTCTAGGAGTTCAATATTCTTGGTGGTGCCACTTAAAATGGCTATTTCATCATCAAAGCCGCGTAAATTTAGTTCTGCTACAACTGAACTTTGTCCTTGTTTGATGAGAAAACGCCGTGACTCACGGCTTAATTCTGATTGTATCAGGTTAAATTCTCTGTCTGATAATTTAAAACCTTCTACATAATCCCCATGATTGCCCTTTTGATTGGGAAAATAAATCTGTGTGGGGCATTGCTCTATAATGGTGTGGGCAATGGTCGAATTGATTGCATCTTTGGGAGATTGCGTTGCAAACAACATCAAACCATTTTGTTTACGGATAGTTTTCAGCCTGTCTTGCGCAAAGGCTTTAAAGGAATCATCCTCTAAGGCTTTCCAAAATTCATCAATGACAATGATAATACGACGCCCATCAATCAGAGACAAAATCCTATGAAAAAGATACATCATTAATGGGGGACGAATTTCATTATTATCTAAAAAATCCGTCATGTCATAACCAATAAATTTTGCATCAATGCCAATGTCGTCATCAGGATTGTCAAAAACCCACCCTAAGGCATTGCCTTTACACCATCTTTCTAAACGACCCGCTATCCCCTCCCTGTGCGTGGTGTCAAAAAACATTTGTAAGGCCGATATTGTCCGTTGTTCTTTGGGTAATAAGGCAAGTTGGTCAACAGCAGCAGAAATATCTTGTCTTTCTGATTCACTGATCTTTTGATCTTCAGACGAAACAAGCTTTATAATCCATTGGCGTAAAAAAACTCTATCTGCTGGATTGTTATAGTCTAAGCCTTTTAGCGGTGCTATGCCTGTCGGTCTACCATTCTTCAAGGGCATATAAGTGCCGCCACCCGCTCTGACAAAAAGTTCTGCGCCCCGATCTTTGTCAAAAAAGACCATATTGGGATCATGCTTTTGAAGTTGCGCTAAAAGAAAATTGACAATAACCGTTTTCCCAGAACCAGAGGGACCACAAACAAACGTATTGCCTAAATCACCAAAGTGAAAGTTAAAATAAAACGGTGAACCAGCAGAGGTTTTCATCAAGGCTACCGCTGGTCCCCATACATTGCCATCTATTTTCCCAACCGGAAAAGAATGAAAAGGAGAAAGCGCTGCATAATTGCGGCTTGTTATTGCACCAGAGCGGGTGCGATAAGCATAATTGCCAGGCAATTGTGCCCACCAAGCCGCCGCTAACCCTAAGTCTTCCCGCGCAATGACAGCCCCACCATCTGTAAGACGAGAACGCGCTTTGGCAAGATTATCCGCTAACTCTTGCGGCGTATCAGCAAAAACTGCCAATGATAAATGATGCTCCCCTAAAACAAAACGATTGGATTCAAGATCATCAAGCGCATCATCAAGTTCCATAATTTGTGAACCTGCTCGATCTCCTGCATTGACCATTTGGTTTTGTTTGCGCCCCATAATCTGCTTGGCAATGTTTTTGCTCTTGAAAATAAAAGATTGGGTGAAAATAAACTCAAAGGGAAGGGTGAGCAAACCATCCGCCATGCCTACCCTAGTTTTTGCTGGATATTCTTTCCAACCAAACATGCCCGCAAACCGCTGTGCCGCCTCGGTGCGTATTTCTATGATCTCTTTTCCAAAAATGAGACGGTCTGAATAAACAGTTGAAGCTATCGTCCCCCATGTGAGAGGGATACGTTCACGACGACCTCCCACCAATTGGTGGATAAACTCACTTTGCTGCGAATAAATATTGCCTTCATGTTCATAAAGACTCAATCTTCTTGCACCATAGCGCTCTAAATTTTGAATAAGATCTGTTGTAATATCTTCAAGCTTGCGAATGGACTCTGCATCAACTTCTGTCTTTTCTTGCTTGGCTTTGCCTAAACGTTTGAAAAACTCCACTAATTTATCCGTTTGATCAACGTGTGGATTCCACAAAATCGAAAGATAAAGCTCATTGCGATAAAGCTCCTGTGAAATCATCCGGTCGCGATATTTATCATCTAATTGCTTGGCAAATGCCGATCTGAAAGTCCCATCCGGATAAACAGTTTCACGCTTTCTGATAATATGGCTATAAAGCGCTATCCGTTCATCCGCTATGTTTTTAAACAGATTATTGAGCTGTTCGTGAAGCACATTCAGATCAATAATATCCGCTGTCTCAAAGTTAATGCCTTCAAGTTTAATAACGCTCATGAGAGCGCGTGAATCCAGCGCAATGATGTGCTTGTTGACATGGCGCACATAAGGAATGATCGCCTCTGGCTGCTTTTCACGTTTGCGCTCTGTTCTATTCATTGTAATTCCTCATAATTACGAATTAATCGTAATGGAGAAATACTTCCCCCACCCCATAGACTCGAATTTCTGGCAAAAATAGATGTCTTTTGCCATGTCAGAAGAATACGAAATTTGTTATGGTCATGCTTTAGGATTTCCTTGAATATGAAATGCAGCATCACACCAAAGGTGATAAGAAAAATATTGCCTGTCATAATAAACAACATCATCGTTCCTATCGCATTTAATCCCATAGCTTCCACCGTCACGCCTGCGATCATTGCAGGGCGCGTGCAAGCAAGAAATAACGTATCTTCTGTTAGCTTGTCGTGCTCTTTCATGGCTTTGAAAGGCTAAAGTTAAGCGAATTAAGACATAAACATTGATGCGATTTGTGGTGCACCAAAAACAATGCCGATGCCAACACAAACAAAGAAAGCTTTACGCATTTCAACATAACCAGCAATCCATGCAAGCCCAATACCAGCAACCGCAATGGTTGCAATCGATTTTGCAATGTTTCCTGTTAAAGCTTTGACTAATTTATCAAGAGCGCCTTCAATTTTTCCAAAGTCACCTGCGGCAAATGCTGGTTCACTCAGTGCGATGAAGGCAATAAACAGCATCAATGCTGCTGTTAACCATTTCTTTTGGGTGTTGGATAGAATAGTTTTTTGTAAGGTATGTTCATTAATGAACGAATTATTCATGTTTTTCATGAAAATTCCCCCGCTTTATGTTTAAGTTGATCATAAAATTAATATTCAAAATATTAATCGGGAATCATATAAATGAAAAAAATAAATTTTTCTATCGATAAATTAATAATATTTAATCTTTTATTATTTAATGAACAATAAAATACAGCAATATTCAAAATGATACTTTTAAAATATCTTCGATCAGCGCCTAAATATATTATCTTAATTTGTATTATTATTTTAGGATACTTTTATTTAAGTCAACATAATGAACAACTTACTCAAACTTCTTTTTTAAAAGGATCAGAAAAGACAATTGGAAACCCCGTTCAAAATCCGAAGTCACAATTGATAGATTATGCAAACCAACAAGACGTAAACCAACAAAATGTGGTATTGCATCCAGAACCACTCGCATCACAATTTTATGAAGAAAATGTGCCGGTCTATTCCGGTGCTATACAGGTTACAAGTGGTGTGACCTTTAAAATGATTACGCTTGTAGATGATGGGTGGAGAAAAAAGATCATCCGTGATATCCGCTTATATGGTGTGGAAAGCTGTGAAATGAGGCAATTTGCCTCACGCAACGGAGTTAAGTGGCCTTGCGGTGCTTTTGTTACGGCTTGGCTTGTTTCAAAAACAATTGATAAAAAGGTTACTTGTCGGCAAGCACGTGTCGTTCAACAGGTTCATTATGCACAATGTTTTGTAGATGGGGTTGATCTGGCGCGGTTGGGGCTTGCTGAAGGGTTGATGGTGTTGACGAAAGATCAGCATCATTTTCCATCCCCAGCAGACTATAAAAACTTACAATCTGCTGCTCAAAAAGCACAAAATGGTTTATGGTCGAGCCAATTTCAACAACCAGAAGATTGGCGAAGAGATCATGGAAGCTATAATCCCATTGACCATAATTAATATTGACCATTATTGATAAAGCGTTCTCTCAAGCGCTATTTAAAAATCAAGACAATATTCTACTGCGAATCTTATCAGAAAAAAGTTAATTATAATCCACACAGTCCTTGGTGGACAACGCTCGTTATGGAAAATTGTTGTGTTTAAAGCTCGCTTACGCATATAGGTTGCTCACTACAGCGCTATGGGAGAGCGCGTTTCCTTCCCCTAAACAAAATAGTCATTGTAACAAACATGAGTGTTCAGAAAAATCTGAACACATGCAAACTACTGATGTGACCTATGGTCATGAAAAAAGGCTTATGAAAAAATAGAGAAAAGGTAAAACTGAAAACACCTTGCCTTCAAAAAACAACCAATTGCTTCAAATCAAACCAGAATTTTTAATGTAAGTTTTGCCTTATGTTGTTATGTTCATGAAATATGGGTTGCAATCTGAAAGAGAGTGTAGCGGTTCTATGGAATTTTTAGCAAAATGAAGGGGATTTTTTTCAGGCTTTTGAAGAAGCTAAAGAGACTATGAGGAAAAAAATGTGCTTTCTTTTGCTATAAAAGAAAGCACACTGAGGGGGAATTTAGAGTGACAGTTTTACATATTTTACTTTGAAAAGCGGTCTTTTTTATCTTTTTTCCACAAAAAATAAGTTGCAAGTCCGAGAATGGGAACACCCAATTTGGCAAAAGGGAGATGTTGACTGAGAGCTGCAAGGCTGGAAACGGTCGCATCTGTCATGAGTTTGTGGCGTTGTTCTTCTGTCTTTTTTTGTTGGTCATAGCGTTGATAAGTTTTGAGAACGCGACTGATAATAAGACCTAATCCTGCAAGAGAAAGACAAATTAAAAACATGATACTGGCGGCAGCAAGAGGCTTCATAACAGAACATAACGCAATAAAACCGATGGTACATAAAAAAAGCAAAGACATGAAGAATGAAATGCCAATAAACCCATAGAAAATTGCTTGAAGGCGTACTTGCTTGACTGTGCTTTTAAGCCCTCCACCGACAAGATGGTTTAAAAGAGGCGCGATAAACTTATGCATTGCTTAACGACGCAGTAATTGAGAAAGAATAAAACCAACCCCTGCGGCAAACAAAACGCTTTTGCCAGGATTTTTGCGAACGCATTGATTCATGGTTTGTTCAAGATCACTGATTTTGTCTTTTGCTTGAGACATCATGTCTTCACCACTTTCTTTCGCTGAGTGATATAGTTTTTCCGCTTTGTCTTTGGCGGCGTTAAATTTGTTTGCACCAAGATCTGTTAGGGTTGAGGTAATCCCTGAAATTTCAGTGCGTAACGTTTCTAATTGTCCTTGTAGGTCTTTTTGTTGGTCTTTTTCTACGGCTGATTTATCGTGCTGTGTTGTTTTATTATGGGCCATGGTATTTTTCCCTCTTGATTCATTATATTTGTATTGGTGTGTTCATAGTGATCATTTGCATTGGAGTGAAAATTTTCACTGCTTGAGTAACGCCAAAAGCTTTTTTTGGTTCCTTTCATTTTGTCGAATTTAAAACTGTTTTTGATAAAATAAATCTTTCCTATACGATATGCTTTGTCTGTAAAGGGTCGCATCTGTTGAGAATTGTCTTATGCTTTTGCAGCAATTTAGCACCATTCTTCAGTTTCTCGTGGCGCAGTTTTTTTATAAAAGTTTTTTAAAAAGCCTGTTGAGGTTTATTTTTTAGGCTTGTGACAGGTAAAAAACATCGTTGTTGCGATTTTGCGGCAGAAATAATGTCATTTTTATGCTTTTGCAGAAGAAAAAGAAAATAATATTGCGGCTCTTTGCTCTCTATGTATTTGGGGGCAACACGCGCTCCCCATGATACTTTTGGTCAGTTTAAGATATTGCGATCGTTCTTTTTTTAAACGTAAGGTATATTTTTATTTTAGGGTAGAAGAGGTACTTCAGTGCACGGGTTTTTAGAGATGTGCGTATCCTTTTCTTCAAGAGTTTTATGATATTTTTGCTGCTTGTTTCATGTAAGCAAATATTTTGTTGGCTTTAAAAGAGCCGCTGAAATGAGAGAAACTTTGCGATATGAGAGATTTATTTAACAGGAACGATGATAAATTATTCTTATAAATTAAAATATTATATGCGATACTTCTTGTAAGTTTATCATTTTGCCTAATTTATGCAATAAATTGATTGGGTAAGATAAACTTGTTGAATTGTTAGAGAAAAATTTCTTGAGTAATTTCTTTAAAACAAGAGAGAGCTTGTGGAATAAAACTATACTTGATTTATCAAGTTTTCTTTCTTAAGAGGAATACACAAGTGACGTTAAAAGGGTAGTGGCATTTTGGAACAGTGATGCTATGCGGGGTGACGATCCAGCTCATAAATAAAGATAAGAGCACAAGAATGTGAGATAAAAATGGAATCTGAAACAGTCCCTTTAGATAAAACAGTCCCTTTAGATAATATGTCTGCTGTATTGACAGTGCATGATTTTTCTCCTCTTTCTATGTTTATGGCTGCTGATTGGGTGGTGAAAGCCGTTATCATTATTTTGTTACTTGCTTCACTTATGTCTTGGACAATTGCTTTTGTGAAAATTGTTGAGATCACTTTGGTAAAACGAAGAGTACGTCATGAACTTCAATTGGTTCTAAATGCTCAGACTCTTACGCGTTTGGCAGCTAGCTTGAAAGAAAGCAAAGGGGCTGGTGTGTTTTTTCTCAAAGAAGTCCTTAAAGAGGTGTATCTTTCTGCACAACAGGTTCATTTTTCTGCTCCTGAAGGGATAAACGAAAGCTCTGGTGAAAAAACCAGTACAGAGGAAAGGGCACAAACGATTGAAGATATTCTCTTTTATGAGGAGAGCAATCAATATGAAGATGTTTCCCGCGATGTTCGCGATGCTAAGGCTCGCGATGTTCATGAAGGTTTAAAAGAAAGGGTTCATTCACTTTTGTCACGCTGCTTGCTGGCTGCTACACGCCGTGTTGCATGTGGAAGCGCTGTTCTTGCAACTATTGGCGCAATTGCTCCTTTTGTTGGTCTTTTTGCAACTGTTTGGGGAATTATGAATTCTTTTATTGGGATTGCTCAGTCTCAAACAACGCGACTTGATGTGGTGGCGCCTGGAATTGCTGAAGCCTTATTCGCAACGGCTGTTGGGCTTTTTGTGGCTATTCCCGCCGTTGTTATGTATAATAGCCTTATGCGTGCTTTGAGTGGTTATCGTAGTGATTTAGGTGATATCGCTGCTGCTCTTGAAAGGCTCTTGAGCCGTGAACTTGATAGACAAAGACAACAGAAAAGTCATAAAAAATGAAAGCAAGCCTTAATAATGATTGGGATATAGACGAGAGTGGGTTGCAAAGCGAAATCAATGTGACCCCTTTTATTGATGTTGTATTGGTGTTGCTTATTGTTTTTATGGTTGCAGCGCCTTTGGCAACATCTGCCATTTCCGTTCAGCTTCCTTCTATAACTCAAGCACCTTCAGTGGTTCAGTCTGATGAACCTCTTTATGTTACGTTGCAAAAAGATCGTTCTCTTTACATTGGTGATCATCTTGTAGAACAAGCAGCTTTGAGAGAAGCTTTGTTGAGGGAAACGACGCAAAATTTAGAGACAAAAATTTTAATCAAAGCGGATAGCGAAATTGATTATGGTACTGTCATCGATTTATTAAATCAAATACGCATGGCTGGATATCATAAAATCGGTCTTGTAGGATTGCAAAACTCTACCAATCTTGTCTCAAGAGGTGAGATCAATAATAAAACAACAGGGGTAGCGAACGCTGCTGTCGATGGAGCGGGTGGTAACGTTGTGGGGCATGTGGATGCCGTAACAACGAGCACTACGGGAAACGCTAATATTCCAGCCGATGTCTCTGATCAGTGATAAAAAACAGCCTTTGTTGCAGGAAGCAAAGCATATTACTCAAAGTCGTAGAGTGAAATTGATGAGGGTTCCGTGGATTTATTAAACCAAATACGCATGGGTTTGATATTATGCAGGGGATTCATATATTGAATCGGTTTTTTAGGATTAAGCACTACTCATCTTGCCGCAAGAGGTGTGATCAAGAAAACAGCAGAGGCGATTGTTGTGTGTCTTAATACATCTTAAAGCCCTTTTTGCGGCGGTGTTCATAAATGGTATAACCGTAAAGCCCCCGTAAAATAATCAAAAAATCTATCGAACCTCACTCTCTTTATGCTTAATAAAAGAGTAAGCGAGCACCATTATCGTATTTATATTTTTTTCCCAAGACAGTGTTAATATACGTATTCATTGTAGGCATTTTTTCAGTTTTTATCTGTATGCTAACCACGTTTGGAATGTGAGAAACATGCTTTTGATTGATTTAATATCAATAGGCTTGCCATGAAACAATCTTACAGTACTGAGATCTCTCATTTAAGTTGAAAGACAATTCATTATTATTATAAATCAATATGATGTATAGATTGTCGACATTACAAGCAGTGTGTGAACGCTCAATGGTTAATGCCAATGTTTTTGTTATGGGGAAGGGGTATCGGGTGATAATGAAGTTTTTTATAGCGCACGAGACGTAATTGAGAGATGATTGTTTAGAGCAGCGTTTAGTGAAAAAACTTTGAAAGCAAATGCGCACTCCTTTTGCACTTTAAAAGCCCAAGGGGTTTTAAGTGAAAGAGTGGTTGGAATAAGTATGTGTTATTTTGAGAGGAGCGATTTTCAGAGCTTCTTAAGTGTGTCCCGTTGAACCAAAACCTCCTGTTCCACGGCTCTCGTTATGGCTTTGGGTATTTTGCTCTGGTTCAATGGCGCAAACATTAACTTGGGATACGGGGGCGATGACTGTTTGGGCAATGCGCATGCCCCGTTGGATTGAAAAGTCTTCTTGTCCTAAATTGATAAGAAGGACTTTGACTTCACCACGGTAGTCACTATCAATCGTTCCTGGAGTGTTGAGGCATGTGATGCCGTGTTTTAAGGCTAAGCCAGAGCGTGGACGTATTTGTGCTTCAAACCCAAGAGATAAATGAAAAATGAGACCTGTTGGAATAAGTGCCCGCTGCCCAGGGGCAAGAACAAGCGTTTCTTCTTCTCTAATTGCTGCCCGTAGATCAAGACCCGCAGAACCCGCTGTCGCGTAGCAAGGAAGTTCTAAACCTTGTCCGTGTGCAAGACGCTGAACAAATAAAGTCTGGGCACGTGAAGATTGAGAAGAGACAGGATGGTTGTTTAAAGGGGCGTTGGTTTCAGTGTGCGACATGATCAAGGCATTTCCAAAATATGAGGTCTAGAAGAAAATGATACTTTAACAAAAGATATCTATAAAACCAAGTCGATAAAGGTGTGTGGATATAGGTTGTCCCCAGAGCTTGCTTATCATCTCTTACTGACCTAAAATATTCCACAACACCACCTAACATTATCAATGGCATTTTTCAATAATGGCATCATCAAGGATGGCTTATGCCTAGGGGCATGCACTTATTTGAGATCTAAATTATGGTTACAGATAAGATTTTTTAGATACTACCGATAAGAATACCCGTGGCAAAAACCAGAGCTCCCCCAATGATGACCTGTAAAGAGGCGCGCCAAAAGGGAGTGGACATGAATTTGTTCTGAATCCAGACGATGGCGCCTAGTTCGAAAAAAACAATGATAAAAGCAATAATTGTCGCTACATAAAAAGAGTTGATCAAATAGGGAAGAGTATGACCTAGTCCTCCTAATGTTGTCATAATGCCGCTGGCAAGACCTCTTTTTAATGGCGAACCACGCCCTGATAATTTGCCGTCATCATGGGCTGCTTCTGTAAAACCCATTGAAAGTCCCGCACCAATTGAAGCTGAGAGCCCTATCAAAAAAGTTTGATGCGTGTCTCCCGTGGCAAAAGCTGCGGCAAAAATGGGGGCAAGGGTAGAGACAGAGCCATCCATTAATCCTGCAAGACCTGGTTGAATCCAAGTCAAAAGTGTTTGTCTTTGCGTTTTTGAAGGTTTTTTTATGGTGTGATTTGCCGCTGTTGTTTTTTGGGAGGGATGGCGGCTCTTTCCTTTCACAAGAGAAGTTTTGTCACATAATGAACCGATAGTGTTTGCACGATTATGACAAGAAAGGCACAAAAGTTGCTTATAATTTTTAAGCTCTTGAAGCCCCATGGCGGTAAAAACCGCGGCTTCCTTAGAGGAATAAGGTTCTAGAGCTTTTGCATATTTTAAATAGAGCGCCGCATGTTGCTCTTTTAATTTGAGCGCTTTAAGTATCACGTTTTGTGCTGAACGAAAGGACAGAGCTTTACGTTGTACAAATGAAAAAAACGATCTCAACATTTTCTGTTCCTCTGCACTTTAGAATAATTCTAAAACATAAGAAAAATAAACCGAAAGTCAATCTAAAAGTTAAAAACTGACAAATTACAAAAAGGTTGCACTGAGAAAAAAGGTGATGGGATGCTGAGAAAGTATAAGGAGATTCATTAAATGGAGACGACAGGGGCGCATGAAAGAAATGATTACGTGAAAAAATTTAAGAGACAATGTGCTTTATTTTGCTACAGGGGCGTTTGAATGGAGCATTCTAATGTATTGATGCTCGAGAATATAGGAAAGGAATAAGCTAGCATCATCATTCATTTGATGCGTTCAAAAGACTGTAACAGCTCTTAGAATTTGAAATGATTCTTTAAAAGAGACCTTTTTCAAGGGATAAAAGCCCATTTCGCGAGGGTGGGCCCCCGTGAAGAGTATAGAAGGGTAGAGCCGCAAAATTTCCATGAAATAATATAAACTCCATTGAGTCTTCTTAATCTTTACGCTTCATAAAAGAGCAAGCTGGCATCATCATACACCTTAGCTCCCAGTGTTGCGACAGTCTTTAGCACGGTTCATTATAGGCATGGCATTTTATTGTACAGTTTTACGCCACTCATTCTGCTTGTGGAGGTGTAAGACAGTATTCTTATGATATTTACGCGCATTTTAGCGTTGTTACAGCTTTTGCATTTAGGTGGATTTGTTAGCGTGTAACGAATTATCTTTTGTGCTGTAATTGCAGGGGCAGGTTTAAGGGTGGGAGTGCATAAATGACAGAGATATTATCATATCAAATTGTTTGATCACGCATAAAAATTTACACTTTATGAAGGGGCATTTATCGCCTTGTAACTTGCCTGATATCTTGTATGAAAGCCCAAAATTCAGTAGGATTCTCTCATTTCAAAACTTCTTATCTTAAATCAATTCAAATCATTTTTTTGTGGATCACAAGGAAGGGTGTGGGTGCTGTGTTTTTATTTAAAGTATGGGATGAGTTGAAATGTGAAAAGTGCATAATCTCTACGCGTTAACAAACGTTTTTGATGTTTTTAAAAAAGAGCGAAATTGTGCAGAAAAAAGAGTAACTCTATGGAAATTGATGATAGTTTAGAATGGTTTTTGGGTTTGCACAAACTAACAATACCGCAGGCAGCGCTTTTAATAGTTGGATTAAATCCAGGAAAGTGTTTGTTTCACGATGAAACAGAACCAGAAAAGAGTGATATTTACGAAGATAACCTTTCCGTATCATCAGAGAAAACTGCTTGTTTCCGAGGAGCTTATAATGCCATAGTTCAGGCAGGAAAAGACGATCAATTAAAGATAGAATGGTCGAGTTTTTCTAATTATATAGAGACATATTCCTCATATGTTCTCGTTGATGATTTAAAAAAATGGCTTTTATTGCGTGGTCTGCGTCCTGCGTTTTTTTTCCCTGAGGATAATTTTGCTGAGACTAAGGATCAAAAATATGCGTTTCAAGATCCAACGCATCCACGTTATGCTCCAAAGCTTGCTGCTATTGTTGCGGCATGGGAAGCGGTGAGTGAGGCTGAGGGTGGTAAAACTGTTAAAGGAACGCTTATAAAGTGGCTTAGTGAAAATGCCGTTCAGTACAAGTTGGTAGATGATAATAATTTACCAAGAGAGAAGCTTATTGAGGAATTAGCGGCTGTTGCGAATTGGGAACCTACCGGAGGGGCGCCTAAGACACCTGCCAGCTCTCTTTTATCAAAAGAAAAAAAATAAAAAGATCACTAAAATTGTGCTGCTTTTTTTGATAATTTTGAAGGTAATCTCTTTTTCTGGGGGATATTTTTACTTTTCTTCCCTAGATTATAAGTAATTGTTTTTCAATAAAAATATTTTTTATAGTGTTCCTCTGACTGTTCAGGCGGGGGAAAATAGACATTTTGGGGCAGTAAAATTTACCCTGTAGTTTTCGTAACTTACCTCTCTATTTTTGTTTGATTTTTTTGGTCATTTTTAAAATCCAAATCAATTAAAATGGAGTTGAAAATGATAAAAATATTTTCTTTTTTTACGGTGCGTGGAAGTGCAAAAAATCCTCAAGTCAATGCACCGATAAATGCACCAATATTGAAGCAGCCTGTTGCCGATGAGGTGGTGCGTAAATCGTTTAGAATAGGTGTATTGTCGTGTTGGTTAAAGTTTGAACTTATCCTTGTTATGGAAAAGGTCAAAGCTGAGCGCCATACGCTTTCTCCATAAAGAAATCTTGTCATCTATGAGCGAGTGAGGATTTCTCTTGAAAAATTTGCACAATAGCAAAACTCGTTAGCAAAACCCGTTTTGTGGTGTAACAAAAAGGATGTCATAAATGATTATCTCATCATAAATATGCTTTAAGAATAACCCGTGCGTGGCGAAAGTCTATGGCGTAGTCGCTATAGATTTTTGCTCCGTGTGTGATGATCAATACTCTTGTTTATCTCTTGTCAATGCAAGTGCCCATGAAAGTGATGGATGTCTATTGTTCCATTGTGATGCTTGGTTGTTCATGTTTAGAAACGACAAGTGTATTAAATGCGATAGGGCTGATAGAAAGGAAAACGTATCCTGTAAAAATAGGTGTGTCTTTAAAATAAAGCTGATAAACGAAATTATTTTTTTATCTACCTTTTATATGGTGAGAAAAAAGGCATTCAAAGTGCAAGCATAAGCAATTTAGCAGTAAATCCCAAAATAGCATAGATCGTTTCTAGGAGAACAGGGAAGAAAATCTATCTGCAAAAGCTATGTTAGATCATGTGACCGGTGAAATAATGTGGTTAGGGCAATAAACAATTGTTTTTGGTGAAGAGATAGAAATCGGTTGGGTGTTGATTTCTGGTTTATTAGAGAATTTTCTTTGTTATCTCGTCAAATACGATCGTTTGAGGTGTGGTCATATAAAGCGAAGCTTTTTTTCAATCTTGGAAAGATATTCCCATTGCGGAAAATCATATAAAGTTTAAGCAACGGCAGCATGATTTTTTGTGCAATGAAATGATAAGTATGTACAATATCTCGGTAATCTCCATGGGAAACTTTACCGGATCCAAGGTGTGGATATTGTCTTCTGCTTATCCCAAATCGCAGATATTTCAAAACAACAACGGTGGAGCAAAACAACAACGGTGGAGAATGAATGTTGGATATGTTCTAGGGAAGGTTGCAAAAAATGGCAGTTTTCAAAAAAATACTAAAAATGACGAAAGGAGCGGTTTCCCACTCCTTCGTTCCTATCTCCCCTTGCGGGGAAGCGGCCACCATTACTGATGCCGTGTATGCTGATATAGGTACACTTATTTTTCCCAAAAGTCAATACTGTAAATGCGGTAAATATTTGAGCATCAGAGCTACAACTTTATGAAAATCTTCGCAGGATAACCTTGGAACGGTACGTGAGCAACTTAAACGACTTACAGAAACTGTTGTGACATAATTGCAGATAATCCACGCTTTTTTATTCTCTATGGGAGATTGTATTGGATATGCAGCGGGATTATTGGGTTGTGATTTCGTTGAAAAAGGTAAAACTGTCACATTTCCATATAATTTTGCATTCTTAGAAAGCACTAAAACAGGCCGCTTTTTCCAAAATTCAGGGAGTATCGAATCATGAGGAAAATCGCACCAAAAAACTTGCCTGATGCGTGGTGCTGATTTGATTCGTGGTTTTATATGAGGTGGTTTTTCGTAAGGCGCATTTAAATCCCTTTCTTTTATATGCTCGCGCCATGCATTATGATCATGTTCCATCATAACACATGGTTCTTCAAGTTTGGTTATATCTAAGGAAATAGGTGATAGGGTAGAAGGCTCTGTATTCTTATCTTCAGCCATAGCAGACCATTTATATTTATTGGTCCCCTCACTTATTATTTTACGGCTTTTCTATCACGAGTTTTTATCAAAATGTTGCTTATAAGTACAGAGAGGTGAAACCATAAAATGGATGTATCTGCTTATTTTTGTCTTTTGAGTACAACGCTAGAGGAGGGATGTTGGTGACTCGTTGGTGTTGGTGGGGTGGTTTGGCGTTTGGGTGGTTTGGCGGTGGGTGGTTTTGGGTGGGGATTGGTGACTGGAGAGTTGTTGGTTAGGGGGGAAGCGATTGGAGAGAACGAGTGAACGCGGTTTCGTTTCTATTTTATGGTTAGAGTTTTTTATTGCTTGAAAGAATGCCTTTTGAAGTAATATAGAGGCTTATAAGGCTGAAAAATAGGCTTGAGACGACATTCCAACCGGCAAATGAAAGAAAAAGAAAGCGTGCGGATGCTTCAGAACAAGAAGGGGGATGAATGTTGTTTAATTGGCTGAGCAGCTGGTTAATGTCTGAGGTTTTTCTGACTGCGCTTAAACCACAACTGAGGGGAGCAGCCCAAAAGCCATATTCAACACCCGCATGATAAATGGCTAAAACAAGGCTGATGCACATTAAGACAAAAACACACAAAAATAAAAGTTGTACCCAAGCAGTTATGCGAAAAAAATATGCCCCAAAACCTGCTAAAAGCAAAAATGGTATGGCACCATAATAGGGGAAACGCTCTATGAGACATAAATCGCAAGGAAGATACCCTCCGAAATGTTCAAAACCAAGGGCAATACCTATTGTGGCAGACAAGCAAAAAGCGAGAAAAAAAGCCCACAAACTTTGTTCTTTTCTGCTGGGTTCAAGATGAAGGTGCTTGTGTAAAAGTGGGTGAGAAGACAAAACGCATGCCATTAAGTCTGTTCCTTATAAAAGCTTCCTGTTTAAAAAAGCTATGAAAATCCCATAAATTAAAAGGAGGCTAACACAACCAATGAGAACAATCCATTTGAAATGCTGTACTAAAAAATTCATTGCTTTTTGTCCAAAATGTTTAATCAGCCACGCGAGAAGATAAAAACGAGCGCCTCTAGAAAAAATACAAATAAGCATGAAAAGTTCAAGACGTACACTCATTACACCGGCCAAAATTGTGACAATCTTGATGGGGGGAAGATGAAAAAAACCTGATGTTATCAGTAAAATGATTAGAAATTGCAGGGTTGCACTATTTTTCAGAGATTCAAAACTTTCAACCTTACCATAAATTTCTAAAATGGGTTTGGCAAGGGTATCATAGGCAAAATGTCCGATAAACCAACCGGCAATGCCTCCTAATACAGAACAGATTGTCGCAATCAAAGCATAGCGATAAACCCGCTTTTGATGGATAAGAAGCATCGGAATATATAAAACATCTATGGGAATTGGAAAAACAGAACTTTCAATAAAGGCAATGAAACCAAGCCAGTGTGGTGCTGTACGCCGATTTGCTAAAGAAATCGTCCAAAGCTTTAATTTGTTTAATATCATGAGGCTTTTTATAAGTTTAAGAGGTAAAGACTTTACAAATGAGATTGCTATAAATCCGGTAGAGAAATCCAATAAAGAAAATATTCCATAAAATAGATAAGAAAATGATATGAATTCTTAAAAAATGAGAAGTCTTCTGTTGACGAATCTGTGCTTCTTCATATAGTGCAAAGGAATAATCGACAAGTCTATCTTTTATAGTCCTGTCTTTTATAAAAGTGTGCGGGTGTGGTGGAACTGGTAGACGCGCCAGACTCAAAATCTGGTTCCGAGAGGAGTGTCGGTTCGAGTCCGACCACCCGCACCACTTCATAAATATTTCCCTTGATCCTGTTATGGCGCATCACTTTGGTTTATAAAACATGGGATTTATAAAATATGGGGGGATTTATAAAACATGGGATTTATAGACCGTGTTCAATGTTTTGCATGTTGAATGAAAAACCTCGAATACCGTAGGATTCTCTCATTTCAAGTCTGCTTATAGTAAATCAACCAAAATCATGTCGCTCGTACGTTACAAGCTAGATGAGCTCGCGTGGAGTGAAATTTTACAAAAAATGAATAAAAATGCCTCTTATGCCGTTTCAAGGGCATCATTGGAGGTAAAGTGTATGATGGATGGTGCCAGCTTGCACTTTTATGAAGTGTAGAGATGGTGCTCTATAGATTTTATATTCTTGTAGGTGCTGTCGCAAAATGGGCTTGAGGGTTTTGAGAGATGTTTCTTTAAAACACGCATGTGCATTGGCAACCAAAGTGTCTTGAATTTGAGTGTGTTTGGTTTGAAGCGTTGTCGTATGACATGAGGGGCGTGATCGCCAAAAAGATATGTGAGCAACAAAAGCATGAGGCAATGCGTAATCTCCACTCTTTAAAAGACAGAGTTTTAGAGGTTTAAAAAAATAGTGCTTTAGAGGCTTTATAGATTTTATATTCTTGTAGGTGCTTTCGCAAAATGGGCTTGAGGGTTTTGAGAGATGTTTCTTTAAAACACGCATGTGCATTGGCAACCAAAGTGTCTTGAA
>NZ_JBHINJ010000003.1:153710-173423 GCF_042194855.1 Bartonella sp. CL70QHWL
GATATGTGAGCAACAAAAGCATGAGGCAATGCGTAATCTCCACTCTTTAAAAGACAGAGTTTTAGAGGTTTAAAAAATAGTGCTTTAGAGGCTTTTGAAAGTTGTAAAGCAGAGGGAAATGGTAAGGTTGGAAATTGGTTTTTTACCTTGACAACTTCATGTTCTCTCCAAATGAAGCTGTCTCCCCGTTACAGAAATTACATAAACAGAAAACCGCAATATCCTTTCTCCACTCTGGCATACAATAGCTGTAAAATACGGTCGTTTGAAGTGTGGTAATATAGGGCATACTTCCTTGAAACGTTACAGTATTTTTTCGCTGTGTGTTGAATATTCTTCAGTGTGTTTGTCTTGCTTTAGGCTTAAGGGCATTCCATGAGGAGGAGCCCAGAGAAGCTCGCCCAAGATCCCCTTAAGAGTCCCCAAGAGTTTTTGTGCTTTTATAAACGGACATGGTGTTTAAAAATGGGTGTTTTAAAATGGGTTTTTAGAATCTTTATCCTTTAAGAGCGGGGAGGCCAAGTCAACATCATCCTATAAAACTGCAATTGATGCACAATATCCATATTTCTTTTAAAGAAATATCTCTTAAATACCGGCTCTCATTTATTTTACGATGGCGCCCAGTGGTATGGTGGTAAAGCTTTTATATATTCCCAATGCACGACATGAAAGGCTGAGAGGATAGGAGCTTGCTTTAAGAGAGGGAGAGGTTGGATTGTTTCGTGATTATTTGTTTACAGTTTAGTACTGGTTTTTAGAATCTACGTCTTTTTAGTGCAAAGGGGCATTAAAAAACCCCGTTTTTAACAGGGTTTTTTAATCGTTCAATTTTTCTACAAAACTTAGAATTTATAAGCGATACCAAAGCGAACATCATGCGTTTGAGAAGAGATTTTAAGGTTATCGTTTGCAAATTTCTTTTTAAAAAAATCTGAATAACGATATTCTGTACGCATGATGATATTATCTGTCATTGCAAGATCAAAACCACCACCAACAGTGTAACCAAACATTGTTTTTGTCTCATCTAACACATTGCCAGAAGCAAAAATTGTCGAATCTTCTTGCGATTTTGATAAAAGTGACATGATATATTGCATCTGTCTATAGGCTATACCCCCTGCAATATAAGGCATAAGACGATGGGAAGCAAAACCAATACGCGCGCGCGCGGCACCAGACCATGTTTCTTTCAATGTTACACCGCTAACAACAATGTCACCATGGTTGGGTATCGTTTCATCCTGAGCGGCAGGTTTTATGATAGGAATTCCAGCTTCTTCAAAGGCAATGTTAATGGAGTCTAATTTATCTAGAATTTTCTTTCCATTGTCTGTTTGGGTACTTTTCTTCCCAGACCAAACCATGTCCGTATCAAAACCGAAAACAAAATCTCCCAGATCAATATTAGAACCTGCATACAAACCTGCTCTCAATCCTGATAGTTTCGGTGATAAATCTCTATCAACCAAAGCCCATTTTCCGTCCCTAGCTTCTTGTGCGTAATTTAGAGTATTTTTATTGGAAAAATATCCAATTTGTCCTCCAAAATAAAAACCAGACCAAGAAAAAGGCGCAGAAACAGTAACCGGTGAAATACGTGATGATGAATCATTTTGCAATGAAACCTTCGGTTTTGATTGCTCAAAGATTACCGTATCTGCTGCTTGCGCTGTTGAAGCGGTAATGAAAGTGAAAATAGATAGTGCAATTAAACATTTTGTTTTCATAAAAACGTCCCCAATTCATTTAAAATACAAAGCGCATTATACACGAATTGGTTAAAGAAATCTATATTTAATATCATTATGAAAATTAAAATACTCAAAAACTCTATAATTATCCATATTTAAGCGTTCTTAAAACTTGTTTTCATGCTATTATCCCGCGTTTGTATTGATTTTTCAGGATTTTTTATATACGCCTCTTCAGTGTTCTCTGTGTTTTAGAAAAAAATATAATATAGTAAACAGGCTTTTTATTTGTTTAAAAAATATTATTTTATATATATTAAAATCACTTTTTGTTATTAAGTGTTAAATATATTATCCACTATGATTGATATCAAAGTGCTTAATATTCAATTGGTCGTAAAAAATGCATATTGGCACCATCATATTCTTTATCGTATTCTTTGCTTGTTTCTGATATTGCGTAGCTTTGTATGGCGATAGCCTTTTGAGCACTTAAGGGGATGAGCGACTTTATTTCTTTTTTATCTATACGCTACTTTTTCTTATGACAATCCAAGCGAATAGTTTTGATTGATTGAATGGAATACGAAGAATAAGAAGGAGCAAAGGGCGAGAATCTCAAGTTTCAAGAGGTTTCTCATGTGCCATGTAAAACGATAAACTTTCCGTTCGCTTAAAGACGGAACGTGGATGAGAGCCTAAAAACTGAATGTCGTTGGCTATTTTAAAGAGATTAGCGCGTGCATTCAGGTTTTTGTGGAAATGGGTGAGGGCGCCATAAGGGGCAAATGCCTCAAATTTCTTGCGAGCTGTCAAGGATATCCCGTCAGAGAGTGAATTGTTTCAGCAAAGGTCAAAACCTTTCAGTGCATCGAATTTTGTTCCAACAGCTGTTCCTCTATTGAGCACCTCTTTTCCGCTTCATAGAGGAGACATTTTTCAATGTTTCTAAACCCATTTCACGACGGTGGCTCGTGAATGGTATAACGATAAATCTATTGAGCACCCATCTTCACGCTTCATAGAGGAGACATTTTTCAATGTTTCTAAATCCATTTCACGACGGTGGCTCGTGAATGATATAATGATAAATCTATTGAGCACCTCTTTTCCGCTTCATAGAGGAGCAAGCCGGTGCCATTACTATATTTGCCAGTTCGTGGGTGTTGTGACAGTCCTCTCCACAATGTTGTGACAGGCCCCTTTGGCCGTTGTGACAGTCCTTGGCACTTGAGGTGGTTCATTAGAGGCGTTTTTCCTTATCTTATACAATTTCTATCCATACATTCATTCCGTTTGTGATGTGCTAGTCAGTGATTTTGATTGATGCAACATGGGACAGATTTAAAATGAGAAAATCTTACGGTATTTAGGATTCTTATTCAATATGGATAACGCTAGATTATTATTATAAATCAATACATTATCTCATTGAGATAAGAGTTATCTACCCAATGTTATCAATAATGATAACATTGTAAGCGTAACTACTATGAATTCATTAATCTTTTTTACTTCGATTGAAATTATGTCTATTAATACTGATTTTTTTGAGCTAATTCTTTTTGGTTGATAGCTAATTGATTTTTAAAATCAAGACGTGAAGCTAGAATGAAAAACACCTTAAAGTCATATCCATTTAAATCACTTTCTGCCAGTATAGCCATTGGGTGTTGAGCCATGGCTATCCATTTCTTTCCAAAACCGTTGTGCCTTTTAAGTACAATATAAGCAACATAAGCAACAAAACCACCCATAGCATAAATGCGGACCAGAGCCTAAAATGAACGCTGTGGGTAATGGTTATCGGTCATCATCGGGGTGTTTACACCCCGATCTTTTGACAGAACGATTTGTTTTAAGACGTTTGCATCTTTTTTAGTGGGTTGTTTATTGGGGAGCAATCATCTTTTTGGGATCAACTAATCGGTCATAATCCTCTACAAAAACACCTGCTTTTAATGCTTCGGTGCGCAAAGTTGTATCATTTTTATGCGCTGCTTTGGCAATTTCAGCAGCTCTTTCATAGCCAATTTCTGGTGCTAGAGCTGTGACTAACATGAGTGAGCGCTCCATGAGCGAGTGAATATGAACGCGATTGGCCCGTAATCCTTGGATGCAATGCATATCAAAAGAACGCATGCAATCACCAAGAAGGGTAATTGATTGTAAAACGTTATAGCCAATAACAGGTTTATAAACGTTGAGTTCAAAATGTCCTTGGCTTGCGGCAAAAGTTACGCTGGTGTGATTACCAAAAACTTGGCATGCGACCATGGTTAAGGCTTCACATTGTGTGGGGTTGACTTTGCCGGGCATAATAGAAGATCCGGGTTCATTTTCAGGAAGACTGAGTTCCCCTAAACCAGAACGTGGACCAGAGCCTAAAAACCGAATGTCATTGGCAATTTTAAACAGATCAGCAGCGAGAGCATTCAAGCTTCCGTGGAAATGCGCAAGGGCGCCATGATGGGCAAGTGCTTCAAATTTATTGCTGGCAGTTTGGAACGTTACTCCTGTGAGAGTGCTCACTGTTTGCGCAAAAGCAACGTCAAAACCTTTTGGCGCATTCAGCCCTGTGCCAACAGCCGTGCCACCTTGAGCAAGCATGTGGACATCGGTTAGAGCATTTTCAATGCGCTGACGATTGGCTTCTAATGCGGCACGATAGCCTGAAAACTCTTGCCCTAAGGTTAAAGGTGTTGCATCTTGCGTGTGGGTGCGACCGATTTTAATGATGTCTGCAAATTCTTGCTCTTTTTGTTTTAATGTCGCAATAAGAGCTTCAAGGATTGGCAATAAGTGTTGGCGTGTTTGCAACGTGGTGGCAATGTGAAGCGCCGTGGGAAAGGAATCGTTCGATGATTGGCTCATATTGACATGGTCATTGGGATGAACTGGTTTTTTGCTTCCAAGTTTTCCTCCCAAAATCTTACTAGCACGATTAGCAATGACTTCATTGACATTCATATTGCTTTGTGTGCCAGAACCTGTTTGCCAGACGGACAGTGGAAAATGCTTATCAAAATCGCCAGCAAGCACTTCATCAGCGGCGGCAATAATTGCTTTTCCAATATTTTCTGGTAGTTTTCCTTTGCCCATGTTTACAATCGCTGCTGCTTTTTTGACAAGGACTAAGGCATAGATGATGGCAAGAGGCTGCTTTTCACTGCCAATATTAAAATTATGCAGAGAACGTTCAGTTTGTGCGCCCCAATAACGATCTTGACGTACCGAAATCGTTCCAAAGCTATCCGTTTCCTGACGTGTTTCAACCATGATAAGATCCTTTTTTGTTCACGGGTTCTCAAAAAAGATAGATAACGCGAAAGTGCAATAAGAGGCAAGACTTTGAAGCTTCATTTAGAGAAATTATTTTTATGGCTATTCTTGACATTGAGAGATGCCGATTTTATATCTAACACATGCTAGCACTCGTAGTTTGAGAGTGCTAGCAAGAACTTTTAAGATTAATGCAATTATGTTCAGTTTTAAGGATTTAAAACATGGCTAATATACAATTCCGCCCACTTCACGACCGTGTCGTTGTCCGTCGGGTTGAATCTGAAAATAAAACGGCTGGTGGGATTATCATCCCTGATACAGCAAAAGAAAAACCCCAAGAAGGCGAAGTGATTGCTGTTGGCAATGGCGCTCTCGATGATAACGGAAAGCGCGTGCCTTTAGAAGTCAAAACAGGAGACCGTATTTTGTTTGGAAAATGGTCTGGAACTGAAGTCAAGATTAATGGGGAAGATCTCCTCATCATGAAAGAATCTGACATTATGGGAATTATGGGCTAATTGAAGCACTTAGTTTTTCATTGTGTACTATTTTGAGAAAACTCCAAGGAGAAATTAAATGGCTGCTAAAGAAGTCAAATTTGGCCGTGAAGCGCGTGAGCGTTTGTTGCGCGGTGTCGACATCCTTGCTAATGCTGTTAAGGTGACACTCGGCCCTAAAGGTCGCAATGTGGTGATTGATAAATCATTCGGTGCACCTCGCATCACAAAAGATGGTGTATCCGTTGCAAAGGAAATCGAACTGGAAGATAAGTTCGAAAATATGGGTGCACAAATGTTGCGCGAAGTTGCTTCTAAAACCAATGATATCGCTGGTGATGGAACAACAACAGCAACTGTTTTAGGACAAGCTATTGTGCAAGAAGGTGTTAAAGCTGTTGCTGCAGGCATGAACCCAATGGATTTGAAGCGTGGGATTGATGCTGCTGTTGAAGAAGTGGTGGCAAACCTCTTCAAAAAAGCAAAAAAAATTCAAACTTCAGCAGAAATTGCACAGGTGGGAACAATTTCCGCTAATGGCGCTGCTGAAATCGGTAAAATGATCGCTGATGCTATGGAAAAAGTGGGCAATGAAGGCGTCATTACCGTGGAAGAAGCTAAAACCGCTGAAACGGAATTAGAAGTCGTTGAAGGAATGCAATTTGACCGTGGGTATCTTTCCCCTTATTTTGTCACAAATGCTGAGAAAATGGTCGCTGATCTTGATGATCCTTACATTCTCATTCACGAAAAGAAATTGTCTAATTTGCAATCTCTTCTTCCTGTGCTTGAAGCTGTTGTGCAATCTGGAAAACCACTTCTCATTATCGCTGAAGATGTGGAAGGTGAAGCTTTGGCAACGCTCGTTGTTAACAAATTACGTGGTGGTTTGAAAATTGCTGCTGTAAAAGCTCCTGGATTTGGTGACCGTCGTAAAGCAATGTTAGAAGATATCGCTATCTTGACATCTGGACAGGTTATTTCTGAAGATGTGGGCATTAAACTTGAAAATGTCACTTTGGATATGCTTGGACGTGCAAAGAAAGTGAATATTTCTAAAGAAAACACCACCATTATTGATGGTGCTGGACAAAAGAGCGAAATTACTGCTCGCGTCAATCAAATCAAGGCTCAGATTGAAGAAACAACTTCTGACTATGACCGTGAAAAATTGCAAGAAAGACTTGCTAAACTCGCTGGTGGTGTTGCTGTTATCCGTGTGGGTGGTGCAACAGAAGTTGAAGTGAAAGAAAAGAAAGACCGTGTTGATGATGCTTTGAATGCAACACGTGCTGCTGTTGAAGAAGGTATTGTTGCTGGTGGTGGTACCGCATTGTTGCGTGCAGCAAATGCGTTGACCGTTAAGGGAAGTAATCCTGACCAAGAAGCTGGTATTAGTATCGTTCGTCGTGCTCTACAAGCACCAGCGCGCCAGATTGCAAGCAATGCTGGTGAAGAAGCCGCTATTATTGTGGGCAAAGTGCTGGAAAATAATGCTGACACTTATGGTTATAATACCGCCACGGGTGAATTTGGTGATTTGATTGCTTTGGGAATTGTTGATCCTGTGAAAGTTGTGCGTTCTGCTCTTCAGAATGCGGCTTCAATTGCGAGCCTTCTGATCACAACAGAAGCAATGGTTGCTGAAGTTCCAAAGAAAGATACACCAATGCCTCCGATGCCTGCTGGCGGAATGGGTGGAATGGGCGGAATGGATTTCTAAGCTCTTATTCCATAGAAGTAATAAAGAAACGGGTCTTCTGTGCCCGTTTTTTTTTATGCTTTTTCATGTTTTTCAACCGGTGAATTTGGTGATTTGATTGCTTTCAAGAATTGTTGATCCTGTGAAAGTTTTTGCGTTCTGCTCTTCAGAATGCGGCTTCAATTGCGAGCCTTCTGATCACAACAGAAGCAATGGTTGCTGAAGTTCCAAAGAAAGATACACCAATGCCTCCGATGCCTGCTGGTGGAATGGGTGGAATGGGCGGAATGGATTTCTAAGCTCTTTTCCATAGACGTAATAAAGAAACGGGTCTTCTGTGCCCGTTTTTTTATATATTTCTTTTGTTCATACGAATTTTCCTTTTATGACAGTTTCTTTATCTTATAGGATTGTTCTACTCTCCTCTGGTTGATCTACCGTCATTGTGAATGAAGCTCACTCTTAATCCATAGCTTTTTCTCTTGTTTTTATGAAATGTTTCTATTGTGTGGGGATCGTGGTTTCCTTTGAAAATATTGTGCTAATAAAAATATAACTCTTTGATTTATAGTCATTTATTCCTAATACAGTTCTATTTTTTCATTTTAGGTTTATGTATGCACCGTTAAAAAATCCTGTGTTTGTGCTTCATAAGGTGAGAGGTCACTACGGTTTTATGAACCAACGCAATCATTAAAAGTCAGTAGCTAAGAGTTAGTACCTATTGAGCGTTGGAAAGACAGAGTTGAAAAGAGCATGATGGGGCTGGGTTGTTTTTTTATGAATAAGATGCTGGTATTTCAAGCTTTTGCATAGGAGAATAAGCATCTCTCTGTTTCGTTGATCTCTGAAATGGGGAGACTGCTCCATTTGAGAAGCTTAAAGATAAAAGCTAATTTTTCGCCTTGCTCTCATCTTTTTTTCGGTAAGCTCATCACCTAAACTGGAGCCAAACCCATGTTGTTATACTCAAGTTCTGTTTGTTGCCTATATTGTGACAGAAAATTCTTGAGTGGGGAGCAATTTTTGAGCTAAGGGGACCATGACAGGTAGCCGAAAAAAATCATTACGAGACAGTAGGCGCGCTTGTTTTAGAATTTTTAATGCTTCTGATGATAAAGGCACGCGAAATTCTGTTGTAGCCTCATGCCTTCTTTTCATATTTTCGAGCCAAGGATTTTCCATATATTCTCTTCAACTTGACCTTTATGCATAGAACATAAGGGCATTGAGGAGGCAGGGCATTGAGGAGGCAGGGCATTGAGGAGGCAGGGCATTGGGAGGCAGGGCATTGAGAGGCAGGGCATTGGGAGGGTGGAAATTGGGAGGCAGGGAATTGGGAGGGTGGAAATTGAGAGGCAGGGTATTGAGGAGGCAGGGTATTGAGAGGGTGGGAATTGGGAGGCAGGGAATTGGGAGGCAGGGCATTGAGGAGGCAGGGAATTGGGAGGCAGGGTATTGAGAGGGTGGGAATTGGGAGGCAGGGCATTGGGAGGCAGGGCATTGAGAGGGTGGGAATTGGGAGGCAGGGCATTGAGGAGGCAGGGCATTGGGAGGCAGGGCATTGAGGAGGCAGGGCATTGGGAGGCAGGGCATTGGGAGGCAGGGCATTGGGAGGCAGGGCATTGAGGAGGCAGGGCATTGAGAGGGTGGGAATTGGGAGGCAGGGCATTGAGAGGCAGGGCATTGAGAGGGTGGGAATTGGGAGGCAGGGCATTGAGAGGCAGGGCATTGGGAGGGTGGGAGGAGCCGGCTTGCTTTTTTATTCAACGTAAAGATGAGAAGTTTTATGTAAGGCTACCATTACATTGCTTGTTTATGCGCTTCTTTAAAAGAAATGTCTTTTAATACAAATTCTTGGCAATGCTATTTATGAAGAGTATAAAATCATTTGGATATCAATAGTTTATTAAAAAAATGTACGTTGGTATGATCCTTTTCTTATGTTACCAAAGTTGCTGACTTACGCGTTGGTTAAAAATCTCTCTTCATGCCCTTAAATTCATTTCATGAAAGCGTTTGTGAAGAGCGCGACGTTTGTGAGGCGTGTAAAAATTTCTCGTGAGACGTGAAAAAATCATCAATAAAATCTCCGTGTTTTCAAAAAATAACGAATGGCTTTTTATATTTTAAAAAAAGATTTAACACGTCTCACGTTTTTTATTTATTTTAGAGCTGAATATTCGATTTTTGTGTAAAAATACTTCCCAGCACATCTATGATCCGTGAAAAATCAAGTGCTAATAAGAAAATGATGAATATAATCCACTTCGTATAGCGTGACATCATTTTTACACTTTTATACGTTGTGATGATTTCTTGTAGGATTTCTTTTTCCTTTTCTGTAAGCTCTGTTTTTTTTCTAGCCATGTTTCCACCCACACAAGCCTTCCCCTTGTTTGTTATGCTTTAAAATATCTCTTGCGAGATTTGAACTGATGATATTGAGATCTTTTTTGTCTAAATAAATGGGCATCCAACCAACGCAAGAAAAAGGCTCATTGATTGTTTTTATCGCGCAACCAGTGAGTAAGAGCAGCGCGTACATCAGCATCACTTTTTTGATTAATTTCATTTTCCACCTCTAGCCGTGTTGTTGATGACTTTAGCGTTTTTTCTATTTGCTTTTGTTGTTCAACCTTCTTTCCAAGAGTGAAAGCTTTTGCTAAAGCGATAAAAAAAGCGGTCAGAGCCGCTCCTGTTATCATCAGATTTTTTTTCAACCACCACATCATAAGCGCTGCTCCCGAAACCGTTTTGCCACAAAGAAAATGCCAACGCAGGCGGCTAAAACCATAATGGTTGCCAATGCCCATTGGATGGGACCATTACCTGCCAATAAGCCCCCAAGTCCAGAAAAAGAACCAATAATCGGTGTAAGCGCTTCTGCTTTGAAAAATCCCATGGGTGTTTGCGTTTCTACGGTTTGGTAGTTGGGAGAAACATAAGCCCCTTTTGCCCATAATCCCGCTTCTGCTGCACGACGGTGCACTAAACCGTGAAGACGTTTTCCTCCTGCTTTAGTCCACTTTTGTAACTCAGCAGGGACGGCTTCATATTCGCCATTATTGAGTTTTTTGAGCAGGGTCGAATTACAAAAAGCCGATGTTCCTATATTATAGCAAAACGATACGAGCGCGGCGAATTGTTCATCCGTTAAGGAAACCCGCACATGTTTTTCAACGGTATTCTCAAATTGTCTTAAATCTTGAGAAAGAACTTCTTCTGCTTGTTTTTCAGTAATGATCATGCCCTTGTGAACGAACGGTTTGCCAGCCGTGCTGGTATGACCATAGCCGATTGTCCACACCCCGATGGCATCTTTATAGGCATGTAAACGCAATCCTTCCCATTGTTTAATGAGTGCAAGCCCTGCTTTAGATATTTTTCTCATTTGCTTCTCCATAAAATAAAGCCTCACGGTAACGTGAGGCTGGTTGACAGATTAAAAATGAAATTTTTCACGCTTCAAAAACAGAAGAGATGTGAAACTTTTATGAAATCAAAAGGTTGGTTGTGACATCTTAGGGAATGGGGATAATGGTTGGCAAAGAGGGGTAATGGTTGGCAAAGAGGGGTAAATAGTTGGGCAAGAGGGATAATGGTTGGCTAAGAGGGATAAATAGTTGGGCAAGAGGGGTAATGGTTGGCAAAGAGGGATAATGGTTGGCTAAGAGGGGTAATGGTTGGGCAAGAGGGGTAAATAGTTGGGCAAGAGGGGTAAATAGTTGGGCAAGAGGGGTAAATAGTTGGGTAAGAGGGGTAAATAGTTGGGCAAAGAGGGGTAAATAGTTGGGCAAGAGGGGTAAATAGTTGGGCAAGAGGGGTAAATAGTTGGGCTGGTGTTTTCCGTTAAGAGAGGTTGTTGATTTTAAGACCTTGTCCTGGTGTTTTTGATGGAGCCTTCTTGGTGCGGGCGGTTGTTTGGTTGATGCACGATAAGCGTGGTCTATTGCGGTTGTTTGGTCGTATGGCATTGATGTGGGGGTGTTTGAGATACGAAGTGGATACTCTCAGAAAAACAAGACATATGCTTTTACTGAAGACGAAAGCATTAAATATTTTATGTATCAAGCGTTTTGCTTATCCAAATAGTCTCATTATTACAAAGAGCTTTGGGCTAACAAGAGCTTTGGAATTTTGATGCAATTTTAAGAGGGGATGGTTTTTATAGGACAATGGTGCTTTTTCGTTAAGAGGAAAGTTGTTTGCTATTTTTGTTTTATGAGCGCAAAAGCTGGTTTGCTTAGAGAAATCTTAGCTGTAAAGCAGCCTCTCTTCGTTCTTTGATGAATAGGAATATGGAAAAAGCCTCAATTACATCGATAAAGATTTGTATTCAGTGAGCCTTTTTTGGTGGGAGGAAACAGAAACAGTTTTTCCTTCTGTTGTTCTTAAGTTTTTTTCAAATCTCTCCCTCAGGGTTTCACCTTTTTTGTTTACTGTTTCATGTTCAGCATCCGGATTGGCTTTTAAATAGTGTTCTAGACGTCTTCTTCCTTGTGTGTGTTTATAAAAAGTGGTTGGAAGATAGGAATCTAACTTTTCAGCAGATAAAGATGAATTTTGTTCACATAATGCACCCTTAACATTATCTTTGTGCAATCTTGCTAATTTATCAGATTCAAGATGAAGCTTTTTGGCAAGGCTTAAGCTGAACATCCCACATTCAGAAGAGCTTCGCTGAATATCCATTTCTGCCGTGGTAAAAGAATAAGGAGGCAGTTGAAGACATTGAAGGGTTTGATTTATTTTTATCCCTAGTTTGCAAGCTGTGATATTCTGAAATGTTGTAGGTTCAAGCATAATCAAAGAGATTTTGTCATCAACTTTTTGATAATCAAGGACGGCAAAGTGGATTTTGCTTTCCGAATTGACTATAAATCGGGCAGATTTCGCGTCGCTCTCAACGACTTCTTTTAGTGCGTGCGAAAACTCTTCTGCTGTAAGAGCCAATTTGAGATTCATGTCTGGATATTTGCTGTTTGCTTTTTCTACGAGAGCCGGCATCAATCTAATATCTGTGTTTTCATAATAAGCGTTAATCCAACGGCCGGTGATGAGATCATCTTCTAAGCCTGTAATAATATCTTTTAATTCGTCAGAACTTGGTGCAACATGTTCTTCTTCTGTTTGGATGGAACTTTGCATCAAACGTGCAATAAGGTCTTCTAAGGATTCATTTGCACTTGCTCCTTCTGGTGTTTGTGAGGAATGAGGGAGGGAAGAATCTTGTGGCTTCATACTATTAGCCTCCATATTGATAATTGGTAGAAAATAATATTTTCTTCAATTCTGGCTAAACAATGTTTGCAGGAAAGATTTTTTAGCTAAAAAAAACAAAGAGATGAACTCATCTTTTTTAATTTTTTTGTTACGAAAGACAAAACCCCACGCTTTTCAGAGTTAAGGCAAGGTATCTTTTTGTCTTTTAAGAGATCATGTTGCTTACTGTTTGCATCTTTAGCTCTTTACTTCTTTCAAAGGGAAAAGAAGATTTGCTAACAGCAACTTATATCTTACCGTAAAGCCGCAGAGCTTCATTCTTTGTGGATGTGGAATAGGGCTATGGCCAAATGCTTATTACATCATTAGAGATTTGTATTCTGTTGCTCTTTTTCTGTGTTGTGAAACAGAAACAGTTTTTGTCTCTGTTGCCACCAAGCTTCTCTCAAACCTCTCTCTTAGGGTTTCGCCTTTTTTGTTTACTTTTTCATGTGCTGCTTCTGGATTGGCTGTTAGATATTCCCTAAGACGTCTTCTGCCTTGCACGTGTTTGTATAAACGAGCTGGAAGATATGGATCTAATTTTTCAGCAGGTAAAGGCGTGTCTGGTTCACATAACACACCCTTAATATTATCTTTGTGTAGTCTTTCTAATTTTTGAGCTTCGAGATAAAGCTTTTTAGCAAGGCTTAAGCTGAACATCCCACATTCAGAGGAACTGCGTTGAATATTCATTTCTGCCATGGCAAAATGAATGTTAGGCAATTGGTGATGTTCAATGGATTGTCGCGTTCTTAATGCCAGTAAGGCGGGGAGTGTGTCACGCAGTGAGGTAGGTTCTAAAAATATCAGAGATGTCTTGTCCCCTATGGTTTGATGATCAATGACAGCAAAATGAATTCCCCTATCTTTTGCGTTAACAATCAGTCTAGAAGATTTTATGCCCTTTTCGAGCGTTTCTTTTAGTGAGAGTGCAAAGTCGTCAGGTGTCATTGCAAGTTTAAGATTCATCTCTGGATATTTACGATTTGCTTGATCTACCAAGGCTGGCATCATGTAAAGATCTAAAATATCATAATAATTTTTGATCCAACTGCCATCGGCATTATGTTGTTCTAAACCAGCAACAATATCTTTTAACTCGGCACGGTTGAAAGGAGTGTTTTTTATTTTTTCGATGTTAAGCCGTTCTAAATGTGCAGCAAGAGTGTCTAATGATGCATTTGCATGCGCCCCTTCAGGTGCGCTTGCGCCTTCTGGTGTTTGTGAGGAATGAGGTGGGGGAGAATCTTGTGGCTTCATAATCTTAGCCTCCATGCTGATGATCGATAGGTGATATTATCTTCTTCAATTCTGGCTAAACAATGTTTTGAAAAAAAGCCTTTGCATCTTGAAAGGTGAGGCGATGAGAGCATAATGATGCCGTTTTCATATTTTTATGCGTGTATTGCTCATTATTGCTGTGATGTATGATATTGGTATTTTATGGGGGGATTATTAGGGCGTTCTGTTGGGAGCCCTTAGTGAATACGACTTGTTTTGAAAATCTCAAAATTATGGGGCTGTTGGTGATGCAAATTGGGTGATGCAAAAGAAAACAGTCAGAAAAAGACGAAAGATACCTTCAAACCGTAAAGTTTTAAACATTGTCGCGAAACACACTGTTTATAACAGTCTATAATAATGCGAAAATTTTGTGATGAAATCTGGACGCAGAAAACCCCTTACCGCACCTGTCATTAAATACGATTTTTCATATTCTGTCAACCGCAAAACAATTATTTTTCCTTTTTTATCGTGGAAAAAAATCTACAGAAAAAAGCTCATTCATTAGCTATGCAGCAAAATATCTTGTTTTAATGGAAAAGTTTTTGATGTGGCAAAAAACATTTTCTCCTTTGAGAAAGGCGTGGACAAGATGAAAGGAGAATTGTGGTTTTGAAATCCGTGGTATTTTATTGATGAAATTGGGAAGGCGGTGGTTGGATGGTGTTGCGGGGACAAAGCTTTAGGTGTTGCGCAGGGGGTGTTCCGTGGGTGGTTAGAGGCGTGATGGCTCTTCGAGTGGCTGTTGGGGTCTCTAAAGGTTTCTGTATAAAGATTTATTGAGTAAACGCTTTTTCTCCTTTGAGAAAGGCGTGGACAAGATGAAAGGAGAATTGTGGTTTTGAAATCCGTGGTATTTTATTGATGAAATTGGGAAGGCGGTGGTTGGATGGTGTTGCGGGGCAAAGCTTTAGGTGTTGGCGATTTGTGGGGGCGATTGGGGTTGTGCTGGCTGTCGTATTAGCGGTGGTGTGATGGGTGGAGGGTTATCGGTGCAGTTGTTGATGAGGGAGAAGATTGTTGGTAGGGGCTTTTTCTTTCCTTTAAGGGATGATGCTTTTAATTTTGTCAAAGATCAACGGGTTGTTTTAATGATAAGCTATTGATTTATAGTGGATATTTTATCATTATTTATTTTGAATGAGAAACCCAGATTATGCTGAAATAAAAGCCATAGCGTTTGTCCGTCATAAGATCAGGAAAGCCATATAGAATTGTACAAGAAAAGACGTAAAATGACGATAATGAATTGTCTTAAAAGCTAAGGATGTCGCGATATTGGGCGAAGTTTATGATGAGGGTGGTTTGTTACAATGGGGGTAGAGGGGAGAATGTTGCTGTTTTAAAGAGGGGCAAAATATTTATCCTGCCCATGCCGTGAATATGCCGTGAATTATTGTCCTTTGAGGCATGGTTAAGTGAGGCCATGGGTAGATTAAGGTTAAGTTTCTTTGACATGTTGAAGTATTTTTTTAAGGGCGTGGTGGATATTTTAAAGCTTGTTTGTTGTGCGCTTTAAGCTTGTTAATTCCATGAAATTCTATGAAAGGGCAAGCTCAGTGGATCTCAAATGCACCCTGCCAAAAGGGGACTTTATAAAGGAGCTGGTTATAAAGAGGCATGTTATAAAAGGAGAGGGGAATCTTTATCCTGTGAGGGGGAGGAAACGATGAGTGTTTTTAGCAAAGGCTCTTTTGGGTAGAACTGTCAAAATGTTTATAAAGGGCATCAAGAATAATACGCAACGAACCAACAAGATTAGGCAGCGGTTGATCTTCTATAACAAGATAGTGTAATGCCGCATGAAAGTTGTGTTGACGATGTAGATATTGTGCTTCTTTAATTGCTTCTTGCATATTTTCATAGTGTTCCGTTGCTCTTTGGACCCATTGCTTTTTTGCTTTCTCATCTGATGCGCTGTGCGTAAAACCATCGTAATAACCGTTTGGTAAACCTTTTGCACATAAATAGTCGTTTCTAATTTGCAAGTATTGTTGTGCCGTGTCATATTGCTCTTTACTGATGCCTGATGAAGCCTCTTTATAGCCAAGCAAACAAAGACGCCCAATATAGGTCCCAACAAGCGGATTTTTCGCTTCTTCGAGGCTTAAACCAAAGTGTTTTGCACGCATTTCAATCGCAGATTGAAGCGCAGATTCGCTGGAGCTTTGGGCACGTGAAATACGGCCTTTGGGCTCTCGCTTTCCTGTTATTTTCGGTCTACCGCGTTTTTTACGTATTTTCATGAACTTAACCATTTGAATGAAAAAGAAACTGTCTGTTGATGGGGGACAGTGATGTAAAAAGCACTTGGCGCAAATATTGGGGGGAGCAAATACTTAAGAGGGGGAAAATACTTAAGAGGGGGAAAATACTTAAAAGGAGGAAACTGGGGGGGGAGTGAGCAAATACTGGGAAATATCAGCCGTTGCAGATCAAAAAACAAACGATACTAAAGGCGTTTTAAATGCAAAGAAAAGCAACGGTGTGGGGCGAAAAAATCATCTTTTTTATCTTATCCCTATCAGTCTTATCTTCCGCCCCTGTCATGCTTATTTTTTCATGGATAGCGAATTATTTGCTTTTTAAATATTTCTTAACTGTTCTTGAGAGATTGAAGGAAAATTTTTGTCAAATGTGAATGAAAAAATAAGAATGGATTTTAAGGGCATGTCATTATCTTTCTAATAGGAAGTTTTTTCTAATGGGATTATTTGTCTCTTTTTTCACGAGCGCTTTGTGGAAACTTTTCAATTCCACCTTTGAAAGGTCATTGTTTTCTTAAGTTGGGAGCTTGTTATTTGGGTTCTCTTATTTTTTTGTTGGTGGGCGCTTTCCCAAGATATTTGATATACATCACGCTGTTAAGCATATTTTTATCCTTTATAGGAGATATGTTGTCTTCTTTTGAGTGGCAGAGAGCGGCAAAAAGCAAACCTCCGTATCCTATTATAATAGCATAAGATGCTCTATGTTTTCAAATAAAATATCGTTTATCGGCTTAAAATAAACTGTGAATGATCTCGCTATTTGGTTTGGTATTTCCTTTATAAGTATCCTTTATAGAGTATAAAATTTTCCGTTTTAATGGATCTCATCATAAGACGAGTGGATGTCGTTTAAAGGAAAGGATGCATTATCGAAAGAAGCTGTTTTTATAAGAAGAAAATGCCTTTATAAAAAGATGCTTTTATGGGAGATGCCTTGATGAATGTAGGGGCTGTATAAATGTGGGGGCTGTGAGATATTTCATCTTTAATGAAGCCTTTTTAATTAAGAAGCTTTCAAATGAGGATTAAGGTTGTTTGTCGCGCGCTTTTCATACTGGATAATCGGTTGCTTGTTCGACTTTGTGTTGTGTTGCTTTTTAAAGAGCCATGTCTTAGGGCTCTCTTTTGACCATTTCGCAAGGGTGCTCATGAAGGGTATAACGATAAAGTCCCCCAATGAAATCCATATAAAGTTTGAATAATATAAAATCTATTGCACACTTCCATTTTTACGCTTGTGAAGAAGAAAGTCCATAGCATCACACATTTTGCCAGCTCTCATTGTTGCGACAGCCCTTGGCATTTGAGACGCTTCATTAGAGGCATTTATCATCCTTTCTTAATATTTTACTCTATATGGCTCTTTCTGCTTGTAACGCGCAAGAGACATGGTTTGGATTGGCCCAATATGGAACAGGTTTGGAATAAGACAATCCTATGCTATTTAGGGTTCTTATTTAAGGTGCTAAATAATAAATTGTTATAAATCAGTATGTTATTAGTAAAATTTTACACATCATATATTTTTTAGATTGAATATTTTTGCTTGTTGAGTTTTGTGAAACATTGTCTTTTAAGGTGTGGGTCATAGATAAGGAGACACAATAGCGTTTGTGCTTGTAAGCCTGAGAGATTGTATGTTGTCGCGTATAGGGAATTTAAAAAAATAGACTTAAAAAGTCCTATAGCACGGGTTTCATGGTGAAAAGAGTGCTCGATAAATCGGTTTTTCTGGTTGCATGTTTTCAAAGAGTGAGTGGGCATTTTAGAAGTGAGAAAATATCCATATGATCGAAGATAAATCACAACACCAATCTATCCATGAGGGAAATACGGCTTTTGCATCACAGCTAGGGGTGAATCAGTCTGCAGTTTTTAAAAAATGGACGGCTCTCTCAAGAAGAGATTACGTCATCATTTTGTGTTGGGCTATCCCCTTGTTGGTGCTTTTTGCCGCGACTGTCTATATGAGCCCTTTGGAGTTTTTTCACATTATATCTAAAGAACAGTTTCAAGCACTGGAGAAAATGGAACAAGGAGATCTTCGAAAAATGACTAAGGAGATTTTGAAACAGCCTTTTGAAAATAATCCTGCTGTCTTGTTTTTGCGTAACGTAGGATGGAATGGTGTTTGGGCTTGTTTATGTTTCTTACCGCAAATGATTTGGTTTTGTCTTGTGCTGTTCTTTCCATTCTTTTTTGTCTTTAACGCCATCTCTAAACGGGATGTCAAGGAAATGATGAAGCTGTGGGATACATTGCCAGAGCAGCAACAGTTAGACAACCAATCTCTCAACAGAACACAATAGGGAAACGAGAGGCTAATTCTTTTGTAAGGAGTTTTGGAATGTTGATCACAGGAGGGTTGGGTGCTTTCATGTTTCTCGGGGAGATCATGATACTGTTTTCTACCGTCATGACAATCTTTGCACTTTATTATTCGTTGATAAAACGGACAATATTGTTGTTTTGGATGCGGCGCAAATTAAAAAAGGGTGCAGCGCAGAATTTGAGGCATAATCAGGCAGGAGGGAAAGGACAGAATACAGTTTGTGCAATAGAATTAAGCCCCCTTTCTTTTAAAGAATCTTTGGAACTTTCAAGAAAAGATTATTTTATCATCTTTTTTCTAGCCTTCATTGTGATTGTGTCTCTTACAGGTTTGATAGCTTTTTTTTCTTTTCTTATAAAATCTGCGATTGTTTTACACGGTTATATGGTTCTATTGTTTACGGTTGGCATGTTTGTCATGCAGCTGCTGTTGTGGTTCTGGCTATGGATTATTGTTTTTTTACCTGTCATTTTAATTCTCCATAGTTTCCTTCAGTATGGCGTGGAAAAAACAATGAAGAGGTTAGAAACATTTGTTTGAGCAGAGGATAAAAATGATGATTTCATATCAATGCGATAGGGGGGAAAAATGACTATTGTTATAAAATGTTTGGCTGTTTTAGGGATCACCATCATTGCCATTTTAATGGCTATAGTTATGGTCAGGCTTCCTTACCTGTTGATCAAGCATATGAGGTTATCTTTTAAAATCGCTCAAGACTTGAAAAAGAGTACGATGCAACAAAAACAAGCCATACAACAATTGCGCAATGATCAGGGAGAAATGAAAAGACACAATCTTGTGCATAAGACCCTTGATGCGAAAATGCGCTTTCTTAACTTCAAAGAATCTCTACCTCTTTCTTCAAAAGAATGTAAAATAATCTTTTTTATCTTTGTCCTCTTTTCTGTTTTGCGGGCTGCTTGCTCTATCGCAAATTTGGTATGGTGGAAGAGTGATATGATCAGCGGGATCATGTCACTGTTGAACGCTTCTCTATGGATTGGATTTCTTCTCTTTTTTCCGATCATTTGGGTGATGTGCATAAAGTTAACAAGAAAATTGAACAAAATACTTCCACAATTGGAAGAAGCAATAAAACAACGCGATCAGGCAATTCGTATGCAGAATGGGCGTGGAGGATAAAATGACGGGTAGTCTTATAACATTAATAGCCATTTCTTTCCTGTTATATATGATCGTAAATATTTTATTGTGGGTGCCAGTTTGGACAATTTGTTACTTGTTTATCAAGCGTGCGAGGCTTTATTGTCGCGTGAAAAAGGAACTGAAATGCGTGCTGAATGAACGCGATATTGCCTTAAAACAGATCTCCCAAAAATAAAAAAGCAGCAGAATGTTTGATAAAAAACAGCTT
>NZ_JBHINJ010000029.1:0-8589 GCF_042194855.1 Bartonella sp. CL70QHWL
AAATGGCAGGTGTTGGACAATCTTTGCCAAAAACCGCTCCTTTTGTCGATCGTATCGCCCTTGAAGCGAAAAAGAACCTGATCAAAGCCGCCATTGGCACGAGCGTTCAAACGGCTCTTGAAGGCGGCTCTCTTGACAAGAACTTTTTTAACAATCTGCGCATCGCCCTGTCTGATACGGTTGGCAAATCGTTGGCAGAAGAAATCGGTACCGCCAAGGCAGAAGGCAAAATAGATACGGTCACACAAATCGTTGCCCACGCCGGTCTTGGCTGTTTAAAAGGCGCTGTTGCGAGTGGTGCTTGCACGGCCGGTGCTGTGGGGGGTGCTGTGGGCGAAGCCACAGCTATGCTCCAGTTTCAATTGTGGGTGCAAGGCATTGTGAAAGAGGAAATGGGTAACCTAAACGGTCGCACCCCAACTGCGGAAGAGGAAGCGCGTATAAACGCAAAGATTGATGCGCAGTTTGCTGACTTTAGAGACCACACCATTGATGTTGCAAGGGCTGCTGGGGGCGTTGCCGCTGCCCTTGCCGGTGGCAATGTTGATGCCGGCGCTGATGCCGCTGGTAATGCCGCTGCAAATAACTACCTCAGCAGTGCTCAACAAGCTCAGATGGAGAAAGAATTAAAGGAGTGTCCTGACCTTTTATGTGAAGCAGCAGTGTCTGCGAAGTGGTCTGCGATTAGTACAGGGCAAGATATAAGCTTTGGGGCAGGTATGGTAGCTGGTGTCCCGGCTGAAATATACGATACGGTTGATGGTTTTTGGCAACTAGCCAAACATCCCAAAGAGACTTTGAAAGCGCTCAAAGATTTTTTCAGCAGTGGTGAGATTTTGGCGACAATTGGTCGGACCCTTGGACAGTCCTATGTAGATCGCATTAATAAAATGGAGGAGGAATATGAGCGAGCTGGTGCTGGTGGTTCCTTTAATGCTGGACTTGAATTTGGAAAATTATTGACTGAAACAGCATCCCTAATGACAGGAGTTGCTGGAGCAGCCAAGGGAGGCATAAAGCTTGGCGCAAAGGCTCTGGCTAAATTTGCTGCTAAGACTGAGGTAACGGCTGCAAAAGCAGGCAAAGACATCGCTCAATCAACGGAAAAAATAAGCGATAAAGCTGTTGCAGTTCATGAGCAAACAGGAAACAAAGCTTCTCAGACAATTGAAGAAGTCAGAAATAAAATAAAAGATATTTATCCAGAAAAAGACATTGCTCAATCAACGGAAAAAATCAGAGATGAAATTGCTAAAACTCAATATTTCACACAAGGAGAACATTTATGGTCAGACAGAAAATCCACTGTTTTTGAGCTTGAAATACCTCACAAAGGAGAAATAATTACTCAAAAATATGAAGTTTATGAGAGTGAAAAGCTGTTTAATCCTTACCGAATTGTTACTTGGATAGAAAAAGGGAAAGAAGTAGAAGGTACAAATATTGAAAAGATGACAGCAGGAAGAGCGCCCATAGGATTTGATGATAAATCCATTGAATTCCATCACATATTGCAAACACATGATGGTCCTCTAGCAATGGTGACAAACGAGTTTCATAAAAAATATCATCGTATCCTTCATAATAGGCCTAAGGAAATGGGATCAGATATTGATAGAGATTTGTTTAAAAAGTTGAGAGAAGAACTTTGGATGTTATGTGCTGAATGTTATAAACCGAAAGATACAAAAATTAAAAAATAACAATTTATAGGAGAACAAATTATGAAAACTTACACCTTAGATGATGTTGCAGAGTTGGTTGAGAAATATAGTGATATTGTTGATTTTGGCACTGCAGAGGATGCGGTTAGTAATGAAAGGATTGAAGAAGCTGAGAAAATTCTTGGTGTAAAGTTTACAACTTCTTATAAAGACTTTTTAAAAAATTATAAAGGAGGAGAAATTGGAGGTTATGAAATATTTAGCATTTATAACGCAAGTTTTGATAAGTGTCCTGCTGGTGATATTGTTTTCTATCATTTGACGGATATAAAAAATGGTTTCGCAAAACCAAATCAGCTTGCCGTGAATAGAACTGATTTTGGTGAAACATTTTACTTTGATTATACTCAGTTTCAGGATGGTGAATGCCCACTTTACGTCGAGATTCCATCTGGAGCGTCACATTATTATGCAAGTAATTTTTATGAATTTCTCTGTAAAAGAATTAAAGAGCACGCAGGGGAAGATTTATGAAAACCTATACCTTAGATGATGTTGCAGTATTAATTGATAAAGTGAATAAATATGATGATGAGATTATTAATTTTGGTAGTGAAGATGATGAAGAGAATGAAACGGATGATCTACAGATTGAAAAGGCGGAGAAAACTCTCGGCGTACAATTCACATCCTCTTACAAAGTTTTTTTAAAAAAATATGGAGGAGGAGAAATTGGTGGTGAAGAAATTTATAGCCTTTATGGAGATTGTGGGGAAGGTATTCCTGCTGGTGATATTGTTTACCAAAACTTACTCGATAGAAAACATGGTTTTGCGACACCAGAACAGCTCGTTGTGAGTTATGATCTTGATGAAACCTTTTACTTTGATTATACGCAGTTTCGGGATGGTGAATGCCCACTCTATGTCATGTTTGCGGATGAGGAGTCCGAATATTACGCAAGTAATTTTTATGAATTCCTTTGCAAAAGAATTAAAGTACACGCGGGAGTTGAGATACCTGATGGTGACCAACCGATTGAAAAGATTGAGCACACTCCCACTCCGCAACCTATCCCTTTCTACAAGAGCTTTTGGAAAAAACTATGGAAGAGGTGAAATTGATAGTGGAAATATGGAGCGTTTATAACGCACGTTTTGAGGATCATCCATGAAAACCTATACCTTAGCTGATGTTGCAGTATTAATTGATAAAGTGAATAAATATGATGATGAGATTATCAATTTGGGTACTGCAGAAAATGCAGTTGATGATCTACTGATTGAAAAGGCGGAGAAAGCTCTCGGTTTACAATTCACATCTTCTTATAAGAGTTTTTTAAAAAATTATAAAGGAGGAGAAATTGGAGGTTATGAAATCTGTAGCGTTTATAGGGATTGTGGAATAGGTATTGCTGCTGGTGATATTGTTTTCCGCAACTTAAATAATAGAAAAAGGGGTTTTGCGACACCAGAACAGCTTATCGTAAGTAGAACAGATTTTGGTGAGACTTTTTACTTTGATTATACGCAGTTTCGGGATGGTGAATGCCCACTCTATGTCATGCTTCCATCTGAAGATTGCGAATATTACGCAAGTAATTTTTATGAATTCCTTTGCAAAAGAATTAAAGAAAGCGTGGGAGCTGAGATACCTGATGGTGATCAACCGATTGAAAAGATTGAGCACACTCCCACTCCGCAACCTATCCCTTTTTACAAGAGTTTTTGGAAAAAACTATGGAAGAGGTGAAATTGATAGTGAGGAAATATGGAGCGTTTATAACGCACGTTTTGAGGATCATCTATGAAAACCTATACCTTAGATGATGTTGCACAATTAGTTGATAAATATAGCGATAGTATCGATTTTGGCTCTACAGATGAAGCAGTTGATGATGCACTGATTGAAAAAGCAGAGAAAACTCTTGGTTTGCAGTTTACGTCTTCCTATAAAAGTTTTTTAAAAAACTATGGAAGAGGGGAAATTTGTGGTGAGGAAATATGTAGCGTTTATGATACAAACTTTGAGATTATTCGTAGTGATGATATTGTTTATAAAAACTTAAATTATAGAAAAAATGGTTTTGCAACGCCACAGCAACTTATTGTTAGTAGAACCGATTTTGGAGAGACATTTTTCTTCGATTATTCTCAATTTCAGAATGGAGAGTGTGCACTCTATTTTGATTTTCCACCCAAGGATCCACAATATTATGCAAGTAACTTCTATGAATTCCTCTGTAAAAGGATTACAGATAATTTGAAGTAAATTTCTTTGTATGGTGGTTTTACTTCCAAATTGCAATGTTAAACCACCATTATTTTTTTCTTTTCAAGAATGCAAGCATCGTTAATATTTTTTAGGGGGGATAATCTATGAAAACTTACAATTTATCGGATGTTGCACAATTAGTTGATAAGTATAGCGATCGTATCAATTTTGGTACTGCTGATGATGGAGTTGATGATGTACTAATTGAAAAAGCAGAGAAAACTCTCGGTTTGCAGTTTACAACTTCCTACAAGAGTTTTTTAAAAAATTACGGAGGAGGAGAAATTGGTTATGAAGAAATAATGAGCGTTTATCTTATAGACTTTGAGATTGCACGTAGTGATGATATTGTTTACAATCACTTAACAGATATAAAAAATGGTTTAGCAAAACCACAACAGCTTGTCGTTTGTACAAATGATTTGGATGAGTCATTTTATTTTGATTATTCTCAGTTTCGGGATGGTGAATGCCCACTCTATGTTGAAATTGCATCTGGAGATTCAGAGCATTACGCAAGTAACTTCTATGAATTCCTCTGTAAAAGAATTATAGCTAATTTGGAATGACGCTTTTTGTCGGGCGGTTTCCTTTTGAAATACACTGTTAAAGCCGTCATTCTTTTTTGTTTTCAAAAAATGCAAGAATTGTTAATCTCTTTTAGGGGGGAAGGACTTATGAAAACCTATACCTTAGCTGATGTTGCACAATTAATTAATAAGTATCCGGATGTTATCGACTTTGGCACTGCAGAGGATGCACCTGATGATATATTGATTGAAAAGGCTGAGAGAACTCTTGGTTTACAATTCACCTCGTCCTACAAAAGTTTTTTAAAAAATTATGGAGGAGGAGAAATTGGAGGTTATGAAATTTTTAGCATTTATAACGCAAGTTTTGAAGATAATCCTGCTGGTGATATTGTTTATTATCACTTAACAGATATAAAAAATGGTTTAGCAAAACCACAGCAGCTTGTTGTCAATAGAACAGATTTTGGTGAAACCTTTTACTTTGATTATACTCAGTTTCAGGATGGTGAATGCCCACTCTACGTCAAGATTCCATCTGGAGCGTCACATTATTATGCAAGTAATTTTTATGAATTTCTCTGTAAAAGAATTAAAGAACACGCAGGGTAATGACGATGCAAACCAAAGATGCAACAGAGATTTTAAAAAGACTTGGCTGGGAGCCTCATCGCGATAAAATGGGTGATATGTTTGCTTATTATCACCTCCCCGATCGCATAGTGCGTATTCATTATGGTGTCATAGATTATGGACGGGATAGCGGAAGATTGTGGGTTTCTGTCAGTCTTACTACTGCTGCTTATTGTCTTGGCTGTGAATATGCTAACGGTAAAGAATCTCAACCTCTATATGAGGATATGCTGATTTCTTCAGAAGAGAATTTTGGAGTTACAGCGCTGGAGTTTTTTGAAAACCACGTTAAGGTAGCTTTAAACAAAGTGGTTGCATGGGCGCAAGCACAAGATATTGAGCAAAAATTACGTGAAGAATCTGCTAATCATTCTCTCGTTGCAAAGGCTCTACTCGGCGATACCGAAACTTTAAGGAATTACAAACCTACACCTCAATTATATACACCAGAGTTTTCTGATTATGAAAAGATAACGCAGGTTAAGCGCGTTATCTTTTTTGCTGAAGCTTATAAAAATAATGAATTGGATGACATTTTAGCACGCAAAAAACCGAAACAGCGTTTGATGAGTCTCACAGCAGCAACGCACATTCTTAAAACCCAAGGATGGTTTGCCACAGAGCCTGGGAAAATGTGGTTAGTTTTGCCGGATCGTTTTATTCAATTTGATTTTGGTTTTATCCGTCTTCATTATGATTATAATGTTCATCTTGAAGCAGGGATCTCCAACGAAGATATTTCTGTAGCTTGCCATTATATTCACGATAGTAGAAAATGTAGGCAGATATCAGCTACAAATATTTATCAGTCTTTTAATACGATTGAGGGAGGGGTTTTTAGTGGTGTTGATAAAGGAATTGATATTTGTGTAGAGATATTGAATGAGCAAGAGTTGACAAAAATCTCTGAGCGGGTGATACAGTGGGCACGTGCCCAAGATTTACAAGCATCAATAGAAAGCAAAACGCTTATCCAAAAATATAGCTATTATCCAGCTGTGATTTGGCATTTGGCTTGTTTAGCATTGACAGGTCAAATTGATGTCCTGAAATCCTATCAAAATGCCGTAAAAGCAGGTACGATTTCTGAATATTTAGATGACGATGATGTGGAAAAATATGTTAATCACGCTGTTCAATTTGCTGAAGGACATCTGACCGTTTTAAAGGAGCGAGAGGCGGCAGATGCACGTATTGGTGTACAATCTTTGCCTCTCCTTAATACAGTTTCTGAAATATTAAAAATGATGAACTGGACAGTCTATCGCAACAAAAATTATAATTGTAATGCCTATTTTATAAGCAAAGACCGTATCATTAATATAATGTACAGCCTTGATACAAAAGGAAAAACACCGATCCTTATATTCAAGGCTTCACTTTCAACACTTGCCTTTTCCACTGCTCATAGGGATGTTTTTCCCGAGAATCCTCAATATATAGCTCTCAAAGAGGCAGAAGAAGTTTATACAGTTTCTAGTGTTGAAGTTGAAGAAGGCAAACTAAAGCAAATCTGTGTGGATATTCTTAAATGGGCTGATAACCAAAACACCAACCAAATCATCTATGATTATGCGGCGTTGCTAACAAACAGTGAATTTTGCCTTGCAGAATTTCACCTTATTGCACTTATTTTGACTGGCAATGTCAAAAAACTTAAGTTTTATAAGGAGAGTTTTCAAAGAAAAAACCGTCTAGGCTTTGTAGATACTATCACAAAATATGATATTGACAACGCGCTTAATCTTGCCCAGCGTTATTGAACAGGTTTTCCTAAAAACGTTCCAATTTTGAGTTTGGATCCGCAAACAGTATCTGTTGCCTCCAAAACAACTTTTGTTGAAGTGGCAGGGGAAGTGGATGAAGCAGATGATAATGATGACTGTCTCACCATGGAAAGTGCTGATCCTTTAAGCCTTTCAAAAGATAGCTTGTAACTTATAAGAAATGCTATCAAAACTATTATGGTACTTAGTTTTGAGGATTTTGATGGTTCCTTTTACTCCCCCCATTATATATTTTTTTCAATCAAAAATAAAATAATACATATAAGAAGCACCCCCAAAGTCCCCCAAAACTAATGATGGGGAGTGCTTTGAAGGTTCACTGTTATATTGTTTAATGTTTTATAAGATTTCCAAATTGCCTCAGTATGATGTCTTATGATTTTTCACTAAGGGATGATTCATAACGTATGATAGGTCGAACGCCTTGGGAGCTATTGTCTCCAGAGATTTCACGAAAAACCGTCATCGTTTATTCCACGCTGTATTGCTTGAATGATGGGAATAATTCGTGAGGATTGAATGCCTCCAATCATAGATAAAGTGACATGAGGGATAAAAATGGTTCCACGCTCGGTACGGTCATAGGTAAATTGATCATCTTCATTAAAAGCCGTTAGATAAAAAGCACGGTCTGTTTGATATTCTCTTCGTTCCAGATTGGCTAAAAAACCAGACAATTCATCACGCACCATTAAGAGACTACGGGGGGGGGGGTTAAGAGTTCCCCAAGCTTTTCGACTGTCACATCATTGACAATAAAACGTCGTTTACCAAGAGTATCATCATTATTTTTACGAGTAGAAACTAAGCGGTGTGCAAAGTAATTATGCAATCATATTTGCAATATTAGAAAAATAATAATTTATCATTATTTACTGATACGGAGCGCAGTATTGTAGAAAATAATTTGCTTCAATTACCAAATAAATAAAAATACAGTTGATTAAGGAAATTTTTGCTTTGTATGAAGCACACGTAAAATACGCACAACGCCATTTGAAATATCATAAATCATGATATAATTTGAATGTACAATAAGTTCACGTGTATTTACAATTCGTCCTAAACGACCAAGAGTAGGAAATTTAACAAGTTTTTCTACTTTTTCAGATAAAAGTTGATCAAACTTTAAGGCAGCAGAAGGATTATCTTGTGATATGTATTCACGTATCTTTTTGCGGTCAACGTGTGCTACTTGTGTCCAAATTAGCTCCATAAAGTTGATCTATCGAGTTTACTTTGTGTTTTTAAGCGCCATTCCTTTGCTTCTGCTTCGATTTCTTCAGAAGATATTATATCACCTGCATTAGCAGAGTTTATCCCTAATTGAACTTGTTCCCGAAACCATAAATCGTATGCACTTTTTTCTTTTTGTTCTTTTACGATATCGCGCATATAATCCCGCAATAATTGTGCACCAGATCTATCACACGCCTTTGCTGCTTTGGAAAATTCATTTTTTAATACATCATCGACGCGAAAGGTAAATGTTGTTTCAGCCATTTTACAACCACTTAATGTGTTACAAAGTAGTTCTAATGTAATGTATTTTTACTATTTCTTCAATAGCTACTGTTAAAATAGATATTTTATATCTATTTTGCATTTTCATAGGGTTGAAAGGGACGCCCATAAATCAACGGGCTCTGATAACAACCCAGACAGCAGAGACAGCCCCGTTTCAATGCCCTCACAAATGAC
>NZ_JBHINJ010000030.1:0-8167 GCF_042194855.1 Bartonella sp. CL70QHWL
ATGAAATTTGAGACGTTGAATTATGCTATTCAGGATGTTCGGAAAGAAGCAAGACAAGCTGCTGCTATTGGTCTAGCAGTATCTAATTTAAGCTATGACGATACACCAGGAAAATTAAGTTTTTCATTTGGTACGGGTGTATGGCGCAGTCAATCTGCACTTGCTCTTGGAGCTGGTTATATGTCTGAAAATGGAAGATTTCGCTCTAACGTATCTGCAACGAGTTCTGGGGGACATTGGGGGGTAGGTGCTGGATTTAGGGTAACACTGAATTAACAATAGAAAATTCGAAATAAATTTTCCTTCTCTTATCAAATGCGTTACATGTGCCATTTAAAGAGAAGGAAAGTTATTTTCATCATAAATGAATAGCAATAGAAGATAAGGGCGTATTTCGAGTAAAAATATATTTTTTATTATGAAATTTTATATGAAAAAATCATTTATCATCTCCAAAAGGAATTATTTGAGTAATCGATATTTATTTTTAATATATTGTAATAATATTATTAATGAATGCAGCATTGTTTTTTATGACAAGATAGGGGGTATTTTATTTTGCATAATTCTACTGCTGATAAGATTATTATTGGATTGTATAATGCCATAAAAGGTGATCAATTACATGACAGTGAGCAGCAGATTAAGACAGTTTTTAATGATGCGAAAAAATATATAGATAAATGTTTTTCTGAATCCATAGTATAATGCAATGAGTAATGTTGTTAATGATGCAAAATCTTACACGGATACAAAATTTGAAGCATTAAGATGTGATATTAAGACAGCTCAGAAAGAAGCAAGACAGGCATCCTCTGTTGGTTTAGAAGTATCGAATTTAAGTTATTTTAATATCCTTTGGTCTTTAAGTCTTTGTTTTGGTAGTGGTTTATGGCGTAGTCGATTGGCTTGAGCTATTGGAACCGTTTATATGTCAGAAGATGGAAAGATTCGCTCTAATATATCTGTCACGAGTGCAAGAGGTTACAGGGGGTTAAGTGCAGGAGTAAACTTAACACTGCATTAATAATAAAAAACGCATTCGCCCTTGTTTCATCAGACAAGGGTAAAAATTTTATAAAGAAGTGATATTTTACACAGAAACTCATAGAGTAGTATACTTGTAAAGTTTTATAACAATGTATTCTGTAATAATAATCTTAGTGGGACTAATTTTAGTTACAGTGAAGCATTTTAACAAAAAAAATTACAAATGCAGAGTGATGTTTTTATATAAATTAATAGAGCACGCGTAATCGCACAATATTTTAAAACTGTACAGTTTATAATTTTATTAATAGGAATATCCACTAGGGGGTATGCTTAAAGAAATAAAAAATCTCATTTTTTCCATTTTTATTATTTTCTTTGTATGTAGCAGCGGGAATGATTAAGTAAGACTCACTTTGATCACAACAGGGATATTTAAAGCATAACGATGCACCAGCACTTTTATAAAAGCCTAAAGTGTAAACAATGAGGCTATGAATTCTAGAATTATTTCAAGAATCAGAAAGACGCATTATATAAAAATATAAAAAAATAATTAAATTATTTTTTCCTTGCTATTTTTTAATAATCTGTATAGAGTGCGAAAAATTAATTAAAAGAAACTAGAAATCTTCTCGCAAAGCGGGGTGCGGTAAGTTATGGAAAAATTACAAAATCACAATCGTCTGATCTCAAAAAGCTTTAAGAGATACAAATATAAAACTCATGGGTATCTCGCTTATTTTCACGACAAAAGCACAATAACCCTACAAAAAACGCTCTAAATTACTCAACAAACAACTTAACTCCCTTGCGCAATAAACATCCTTTATTGCCTCTTAAACACACAACACTTAATAATAGCGCGCAAACATGTTTTTTCTACACTTCTTTCACCTTTCTTCGCCTTTAAATTTAAAGGCTCTGCTACAGAAAGAAAATCCCCCCTAAAAGGGGAAAATAAACCTTATTAATCGGACTATCAATCAAGGTGGACTACAACCTCATTGATATCTTAGATAGTCCTCTTCCGCATTATGACAACCCTAATCTTTTATAAAACAAGAAAAAACTACCTCTAGAGCTTAGTAGCACCGGAATATGTCTTTTTAATGTTTTTAATATGTTTTTTTTACTTAGAGGATTTATTATGAAAAAAATATTATATACCACACCACACACACTAGCAGTGAGTAATTTAAAAAATTCTTGCTCGTCTTATCGATTACCTTTTATAAAAACGCTTTCATTAGTGTCAGTAGCTGCTTTTTTATCAAATGCTTCTCCTGTTTTTGCTTGTGATCTTTGGGGTAATGTAGAACAGTATTTTGGCGGAGGTACAAATATACGTAAAAGTATTGCGCCAACCTATATAATTAGAGGTAAAATATATAGAGATGTTGGTTCTGCGTTGTATGGTTTGGAGAATTATGTCGCTGAATCCACGTATGATAAGTTTGTTAAGCAAGATGCATCAGGACTTATTACAATTGGTGCGGACGTAGGTGGTAATAGAATAACTATCGCAAATAGCTCTCATGGATTGAGGACTCTTACTGGTGTTGCTGATGGTTGGGTTTCGCCAATCTCATATGATGCAGTCAATGGTTCTCAGCTTTTTTCCCAAGGCATCAGTACTGCGATCTCTTTTGGCGGTGGTGCTGGATACGATAGAAAAGGAAACTGGATAACTCCTACTTTTACAGTTAAGGTCTTTGATAAAAATGGTGATGGAGCTGAAAAGGACTATAAGAATGTTGCGGATGCCTTTACTGGCGTAAGTAGTTCTTTCACGAATCTTGATGCAAAGATTGAAAATATTAAGGTGGCAAGTAATAGTCTTGTTAAGCAAGATGATACAGGACTTATTAGCATTGGTGGAAAAGTAAGTGGAACTAAGGTAAGCATTGCAAACGTTGATAATGCAGTTCGGACTCTTACAGGTGTTAAGGCTGGTTCGATTACAGCAGTGTCTACTGATGCGATAAATGGTTCTCAACTTTATTCCATGAGCAATGTAGTTGCAGGCTATTTTGGCGGTGGTGCTGGTTATAAAGATGGAAACTGGAGTGCTCCTACTTTTACAGTTAAGGTCTTTGATAAAAATGGTAATGGAGCTGAAAAGGACTATAAGAATGTTGCGGATGCCTTTACTGGCGTAAGTAGTTCTTTCACGAATCTTGATAAAAAGATTGAGAATATAGTCATTGATGGGACAGGTGATAATCTTGTTAAGCAAGATGATACCGGACTTATTACCATTGGTGGAAAAGTAAGTGGGGCCAGGGTAAATATCGCGAATGTTGATAATGTGGCACGGACTCTTGCGGGTGTTAAGGCTGGTTCGATTACAGCAACATCGACTGATGCGATAAATGGCTCTCAATTTTATGCCATGAGCAATGTAGTTGCAGGCTATTTGAGTGATAATGCTGGATATGATAAAGATGGAAACTGGAATGCTCCTACTTTTACAGTTAAGGTTTTTGATAAAAATGGTAGTGGGACTGAAAAGAACTATCAGAATGTTGGGGATGCGCTTTCTGGTGTAAGTAGTTCTTTTACGAATCTTAATCAAAAGATCGAAAGTGTGACAGGTGATAGTTTTGTTAGGCAAAATAGCGTTGGGCTTATTACGATTGGTGGAGACAAGGGTGGCAATAGAATAGATATTGCAAACAGTGTTAATTTTCCACGAGTTCTCTCTGGTGTTAAGGGGGGTGCATTTACGGCAACATCGACCGAAGCAGTAAATGGTGGTCAAATTTATTTTATGACTCAGGCATTTGCAAGTTATTTTGGCGGTGGTGCTGGATATGATAAAGCGGGAAAATGGTCAGATCCTACATTTACAGTTAAAGCCTTTGATAAGGATGGTAATGAAACTGAGAAAAACTATACTAATGTTGCAGATGCGTTTTCTGGCGTTAATAGTGCTTTCAAAATTTTGAATAAGGAGATTGTTAGTATAAAGAATGGCCTTGGTGTTGGTGAAACAGAGAGTAAATCACTAGATGGTGATCCTTCGGATATTTTTTCAGAAGGCTTTCCTTTTATGAGAAGCGCACGTTTTCTAAGAAGCTTACCTCTTGCCATAGATGAGGAAGAAAGCACCATAGATGAGGCGGATAATTCAACCACGGTAACTGTTGCTCCTAGTGAAATTTTAGAAAAGTCAACTTATGAGGTGACTGACAGTCAGTTTTCGCAGATGAGTAGCAGGGTAACCGAAGTTGAAAAAAATGTAACCGACGTTACAGGCAGGGTAACAGAAGTTGAAAACAAGGTGAATGTTGCGGTTAGCTATGATACCGATGATAGCGGAAAGAAAATCAATAGCATCACTCTAAAAGGTGTCGATGACAGTGAGCCTGTTTTGATTACGAATGTTCAAGGTGGAAAAATTGAACATGGCTCTAAGGACGCAGTGAATGGTGGTCAGTTATACGATCATACCGCGGAGCAGATGAAGATTACTCTTGAAAGTGCGAAAGAGTATACTAAAGAACAAGTCGATAATGGTGTTAATGCGGCGAAATCCTATACCGATATGAAGTTTGACGCACTAAGTTATGATATTACGAATGTGCGCAAAGAGGCAAGGCAAGCAGCAGCGATTGGTTTGGCAGTCTCTAACTTACGTTACTTCGATGACCCAGGATCTGTGAGTGTTTCATTTGGTGGTGGTTTTTGGCGTGGACAATCTGCCTTTGCGATTGGTGCAGGTTATACATCTGAAGATGGCAAGATTCGTTCTAATCTATCAGCAACCAGTGCTGGCGGTCAGTGGGGTGTAGGTGGTGGAATAACTCTGAAATTAAAATAACACCAGAGAATATGAAAAACTACAATTTAAGCGAAGTTTCGCCCTTGTCTCATCAGACAAGGGCGAAATTTTATATTATAGAGAAGTAATATTTTACAGAGAAGTCCATAGAGTAGTATACTTATAAAGTCTTATAACAAGGTATTCTATAGTAATAATCTTAGTGAGATTGATTTTAGTAAAAAGTGAATTACTTTAACAAAAATTTTATAAATACAGCGTAATACTCTCATATAAATTGATAGAGTGCGTAATCGCACAGTATTTTAAAACTGTACGTTCTATAATTTCATTGATAGAAAATATCCATTGGGGGGATACGTTTAAAAAAATCAAAAATCGTATTATTATTATTTTATTTATTTGCTCTGTGCATAGCAGTAGCAATCATGAGGTACGCAACAGCGGCAATTATTAGTAAGACTCATTTTGATCAAAATGGGACACCTAAAACGAACGATTAAACAGAACCTCTAGACAAGTCTATAGTGCATGGAATCTATGAATTTTAAAGTTATAAGGATATTTTACGGTTGTATAAATCGGAAAGACTCATTCTGTAAAAATAATTAAATTCATTTTCCTCTTGCTATTTTACGCAATAGTCTATAACATCGCGAAATATTCTTTAGTAAGACTCATTTTGGTAAAAACAGAAAGATGCTCGCAAGGGGGGCGCGACGGATTATGAAAAAAACAAACAATCACCTTCATTTTACTTTGAAGCTCTTTGAGAGAAAAAAATCCAAAGCCCAAGAGTATGCCTCTTATCCCCGCGATAAAAGCGTAATGATTTCACAACAAGTACTCTAAATCATTCAGCCAACAACTTAACCTTTTCCCCTAATAAACATTACAGCCTCTTAATTATACAAAATGAACTCTTTTACTTTAAAAACTATAAACCGCAGATCTAACAATAGGGCGCAAGTATGTCTTCTTCATATCCGTTTTTCACCCTCATTCAGGAGTTTTGTTGCAAAAAAAAGCATCCTTCTTAAAAGCGGAAAAAATAAAAAACCCATTAACCAAACCTTTAATCAACGTCCATCACAACCTTGCCGGACTTCTAATTACTTCTGTTCGCCTCTGCGGCAAACTCAAACTTTATAGAGAACAAACAAAAATCACGTCGTTAATCACCCCTAGCACTGAAATATGACTTTTTAATGTTCTAAATATGTATTTCTTATTTGGAGAATTTGTTATGAAAAAATTATATACCACACCAAAAGCGCTAGTGGTGAATGATTGTAAAAATTCTTGCTCGTTTTATCGACGGCTTTTTATTAAAGCGCTTTCATTGGCTTCAGTGATTATCTTTTTATCAAATGTTTCTCCTGTTGCTGCTGCTACTCAGATTTTAAATAACAAATCAAACGACTTTAGTGGTGGTGCAAATGCGCTTAAAGGTATACCGCCAGCCTATGTAGTTGGCAGTAAATTGTATAGAGATAGTGGCTCTGCATTTGTGGAGGGGGAGGATACCCCCAAGAACTTTAGTCTTAATATTAAGTTTCAGACTAAAGCTGCTTTTGATACTGCATTTGCAGGTACGGAAGGTTATAAGAATGTAGAAGGTTATAAAAGTGTTGCGGATGCATTTTCTGGCACTAATAGTGATTTGGCAGGTTTAAATCATCAGATTGTTGAGATAAAGGAACCCCATGCTATTGGGGAAAAACAAGATAATCCATCTCAAAGTGATGATCAGCATAAGAACACAGACAGCTTTTCTCTTATAAGAAGCTTATCTCGTGAACTAGCCCGAGCGGATGATGAAAAGAAGATAACTATTGCTGCTACCTCACCATTAACTCAAATAACTATTCGGAATAGTGAAGGTGAGACACGGCGTCTTTTGGATGTTTCTCCTGGTGAACTCTCAAAAACGTCAACCGATGCCGTTAATGGTTCCCAGCTTTATGCTCTAGGTGATAAAGTTGCAAAATCTTTAGGTGGTAACGCTAAGTATGAGAATGGCACGTGGACTGCTCCTACATTCAAGGTTAAGCGCTTCAATTCTGATGGTGACGTTACTGACTCGACTTATGACAGTGTCGCGTCTGCCTTTGCCGGTGTTGGTGATTCTATCACGAATATTAAAAATGAGATTAGCAAAGAAATTGCTGGTGAAAAAAGTGATTCTTTAATCTGGAGCCAAACGGCGAATGCCTTTGTAGCGACGCATGGGGACAGTAAAGAGAACAGCAAGATTACGTCTCTTAAAAATGGAGACATTAGTAGAACGTCAACGGATGCTGTAGCTGGTAACCAGTTATATGCTCTAGGGAGCGATGTTGCGCAGTCTTTAGGTGGTGGTGCTAAGTATGAGGATGGCCACTGGAGCAAACCTAAGTTCACGGTTAAAACAGTAAAATCTGATGGTACTGAGAGTGAGGAGAGCTATACAGATGTGGCTTCAGCGTTTGCCGGTGTAGGCACTTCTTTCACGGATTTACATAAAGAGATTACCAATGAAATTAGCACTGCTCAGGCTGATGCGTTGTTGTGGGATAAGGCTAAAGGTGCCTTTGTAGCGACGCATGGAGAGAAAGATAGCAAAAGCAATAGCAAGCTTACATCTCTTTTAGATGGCACCATTAATGCTGGTTCCACGGATGCCGTAACGGGTAATCAGCTTCATAAATTGGGTGGCGATGTTGCAAAATCTTTAGGTGGTAACGCTAGGTATGAGAATGGCACGTGGACTGCTCCTACATTCAAGGTTAAGCGCTTCAATTCTGATGGTGACGTTACTGACTCGACTTATGACAGTGTCGCGTCTGCCTTTGCCGGTGTTGGTGATTCTATCACGAATATTAAAAATGAGATTAGCAAAGAAATTGCTGGTGAAAAAAGTGATTCTTTAATCTGGAGCCAAACGGCGAATGCCTTTGTAGCGACGCATGGGGACAGTAAAGAGAACAGCAAGATTACGTCTCTTAAAAATGGAGACATTAGTGGAACCTCAACGGATGCTGTAGCGGGTAACCAGCTTCATGCTCTAGGGAGCAGTGTTGCAAAATCTTTAGGTGGTAATGCTAAGTATGAGAATGGAACTTGGAGTGCGCCTACATTCACAGTTAAGAGCGTGAAAGAAGATGGCAAAACAGAAGATAAAGAGTATCATGATGTAGCAACAGCGTTTGCTGGTGTAGGAACTTCTTTCGCGAATGTGAATAATTCTATCACGAATATTAAGGATGAAATTAGCAAAGATATTGCTGAAGCAAAGAGTGATTCCTTGAATTGGAGCGACACTGCACATGCTTTTGTAGCGACGCATGGTGAAGAGAATGCAAGCAGCAAGATAACATCGCTTACCAATGGGTCTATAACTAAAGACTC
>NZ_JBHINJ010000031.1:2500-8127 GCF_042194855.1 Bartonella sp. CL70QHWL
TGCCGGGGAAGGTTTTCCGGTTTATCCCGGAGGGCTTGTAGCTCAGTTGGTTAGAGCGCGCGCTTGATAAGCGTGAGGTCGGAGGTTCAAGTCCTCCCAGGCCCACCAATTTATGCTCGTTTTTTGCTTATCCAAGAGTATGAAGCTTTAGTGTATTAAAGACTTTTCGATCTTTGTTTATTTTTAAGGATTTTATTTTATCATCCAAAGATTATTTGTTAAATTTATCCTATTAAGCTTTCAAAGAGGCTTTTAAAATCCCTTAGTGGTACAGGTAAATTTAAATGATACAAATCAAAATAGTACAGGTAATTCAAGTTGATAAATCTGGTTAAGGTTGATTTGAAAGAGCATTATTTAGGGGCCGTAGCTCAGCTGGGAGAGCACCTGCTTTGCAAGCAGGGGGTCGTCGGTTCGATCCCGTCCGGCTCCACCATTAGGTCATCATCATGTTGTAAGAACAGTCTTTGTAAAAGGTCCAGTGATCTTTTGCTTGTTCTATTGAAATTGTGAAGAGAAGATATATTCAGACATGTTCCTTTTTTAAGGTTCCTTCTGAGGCACAAGTTTTTAGCTTAAGAAAAATACTTTCTTGGGAAAATGCTTGTTGTCAAAAAAAGGTTTTTGAAAACAGATCTTTAAAAAAGATCCTGAAAGAAAAGCCTTTCTTCCGAAGAGGAAATCTTAATTTAAAAAGAGAGACATTGTGTCGCAAGGGAATGCTCAAAGCCCTTGCTTATGATTGGAAGCTTAACCGCGCCATTGAATATATCTCGAGAAGCTGGTCTTTTCTGCTGATATTTGGTTTGTTTTGCGCTTTATTTTGCACAAGATAAAGAGAAGCAGACAAACCGTGAATGAATATTGGCAATGAGAACGATCAAGTGTCTTAAGGGCATTTGGTGGATGCCTTGGCATGCACAGGCGATGAAGGACGTGATACGCTGCGATAAGCTACGGGGAGGTGCGAATACCCTTTGATCCGTAGATTTCCGAATGGGGCAACCCACCTTTGGTGGCTAGAAAAATTAAGCTGTTTTTGCAAAAAGACAGTTTAGTTTTCTAGTCATCTAATAAAGGTATCTACACCTGAATAAAATAGGGTGTAAGAAGCAAACGCAGGGAACTGAAACATCTAAGTACCTGTAGGAAAGGACATCAAACGAGACTCCGTTAGTAGTGGCGAGCGAACGCGGACCAGGCCAGTGGCTTGAATTAAGAAAAGTAGAAACGACTGGAAAGTCGTACCAAAGTGGGTGATAGTCCCGTATACGTAAATCTGATTTAAGTCCTAGAGTAGGGCGGGACACGTGAAATCCTGTCTGAACATGGGTCGACCACGATCCAAGCCTAAGTACTCGTGCATGACCGATAGCGCACCAGTACCGTGAGGGAAAGGTGAAAAGTACCCCGACAAGGGGAGTGAAATAGTACCTGAAACCGAATGCCTACAAACAGTCGGAGCCCAAGATTCGTTCTGGGTGACGGCGTACCTTTTGTATAATGGGTCAGCGACTTAGTCTAACGAGCAAGCTTAAGCCGGTAGGTGTAGGCGTAGCGAAAGCGAGTCTGAATAGGGCGTTCAGTTCGTTGGATTAGACCCGAAACCGAGTGATCTAGCCATGAGCAGGCTGAAGGTAAGGTAACACTTACTGAAGGGCCGAACCCGTATCTGTTGCAATAGATTGGGATGACTTGTGGCTAGGGGTGAAAGGCCAATCAAACTCGGAAATAGCTGGTTCTCCGCGAAATCTATTTAGGTAGAGCGTTAGTCGAATTCTCCAGGGGGTAGAGCACTGGATGGGCTAGGGGTCCTCACCGGATTACCAAACCTAACCAAACTCCGAATACCTGGAAGAACTAACTAGCAGACACACGGCGGGTGCTAACGTCCGTCGTGGAGAGGGAAACAACCCTGACCACCATCTAAGGTCCCCAAGTTATGGCTAAGTGGGAAAGGATGTGAGGATCCCAAAACAACCAGGATGTTGGCTTAGAAGCAGCCACCATTTAAAGAAAGCGTAACAGCTCACTGGTCTAAATAAGGGTCCCTGCGCCGAAAATGTAACGGGGCTAAAGCCATACACCGAAGATGTGGATTTACTCCTTATGGAGTAAGTGGTAGCGGAGCGTTCCGTAAGCCTGTGAAGGGAGACTCGTGAGAGCTCCTGGAGGTATCGGAAGTGAGAATGCTGACATGAGTAACGATAAAGGGAGTGAGAGACTCCCTCGCCGAAAGTCCAAGGGTTCCTGCTTAAAGTTAATCTGAGCAGGGTGAGTCGGCCCCTAAGGCGAGGCCGAAAGGCGTAGTCGATGGGAACCACGTTAATATTCGTGGACCTGTGGGTAGTGACGGATTGCGTATATTGTAAGATCTTATTGGATTGATCTTGCAGTGAAGCAGTTCCAGGAAATAGCTCCCACATATAGACCGTACCCCAAACCGACACAGGTGGACTGGTAGAGAATACTAAGGCGCTTGAGAGAACTACGTTGAAGGAACTCGGCAAATTGCACGCGTAACTTCGGAAGAAGCGTGACCCTTTAGCGGGCAACCGTTAGAGGGTGGCACAGACCAGGGGGTAGCGACTGTTTACCAAAAACACAGGGCTCTGCGAAGTCGCAAGACGACGTATAGGGTCTGACGCCTGCCCGGTGCTGGAAGGTTAAGAGGAGATGTGCAAGCATTGAATTGAAGCCCCAGTAAACGGCGGCCGTAACTATAACGGTCCTAAGGTAGCGAAATTCCTTGTCGGGTAAGTTCCGACCTGCACGAATGGCGTAACGACTTCCCCGCTGTCTCCAACGTAGACTCAGTGAAATTGAATTCCCCGTGAAGATGCGGGGTTCCTGCGGTTAGACGGAAAGACCCCGTGCACCTTTACTATAGCTTTACACTGGCATTTGTGTCTGTATGTGTAGGATAGGTGGTAGACTTTGAAGCAGGGGCGCTAGCCTTTGTGGAGTCATCCTTGAAATACCACCCTTACCGATATGGATGTCTAACCGCAGTTCGTTATCCGGATTCGGGACCGTGTATGGTGGGTAGTTTGACTGGGGCGGTCGCCTCCTAAAGAGTAACGGAGGCGCGCGATGGTAGGCTCAGAACGGTCGGAAATCGTTTGTTGAGTGCAATGGCATAAGCCTGCCTGACTGTGAGACTGACAAGTCGAGCAGAGTCGAAAGACGGTCATAGTGATCCGGTGGTCCCGTGTGGAAGGGCCATCGCTCAACGGATAAAAGGTACGCCGGGGATAACAGGCTGATGACCCCCAAGAGTCCATATCGACGGGGTTGTTTGGCACCTCGATGTCGACTCATCGCATCCTGGGGCTGGAGCAGGTCCCAAGGGTATGGCTGTTCGCCATTTAAAGCGGTACGTGAGTTGGGTTCAGAACGTCGTGAGACAGTTCGGTCCCTATCTGCCGTGGGTGTAGGAATATTGACAGGATCTGTCCCTAGTACGAGAGGACCGGGATGGACGTATCTCTGGTGGACCTGTTGTGGCGCCAGCCGCATAGCAGGGTAGCTATATACGGAAGGGATAACCGCTGAAGGCATCTAAGCGGGAAACCCACCTGAAAACGAGTATTCCCTGAGAACCGTGGTAGACCACCACGTTGATAGGTCAGGTGTGGAAGTGTGGTAACACATGAAGCTTACTGATACTAATCGTTCGATCGACTTGATCGTTCTCATTTCCCATATTCATTCAAAAATATAAAATTCCAGCTTCTCATCATTCATGCTTTTTGCTGACTTGGTGGTTATGGCGGAGTGAACGCACCCGATCCCATCCCGAACTCGGCCGTGAAACGCTCCAGCGCTGATGGTACTTTGTCTTAAGGCACGGGAGAGTAAGTCGCCGCCAGGTCTGCTAAAGGCATGATAGATAACAATTCAAAAATAAAAATATAACGATAAATATCAATGCTCAATACTCAGAGTAGACAATAAAAAAATCTTGTCTTAAAATATATGACGCGGGGTGGAGCAGCCCGGTAGCTCGTCAGGCTCATAACCTGAAGGCCGCAGGTTCAAATCCTGCCCCCGCAACCAATGTTCCAACTAATAATTCCATAAAAATCAAATGACCTCTAAACATGACAATACGCACATAATATCGCGTGAAAATATAATAATGCACGTAATGCAAAATGTTATAGAATAAGTCTTTACTCAAACTTTCCCCTCTACTAGGAAAAGTCAGTAATTTACCTACGTAAGTTCCCCTTCCTGCTACACTTTTCTCATAGAAGCTTTATCAAAACAGTAAAAAACCTAGTGGCCCTTAAACGCACCAAGACCTAGGAGCGGCTTTGGAGCTGGATCGGATGTCTTCTCATCCCGTAAAAGAATGCAATAGGACTAAGGGGTATGCCGCTAATGAAGCAGTGGTAGGCAGAGGCAGGTAGAGAATGCTTTATTCTCTCTAAAACAATAAATCTAAAAGCTCTTCTTAGTACTGGAAAACAAAAATATCATCAATCTCTGAAAATAAAAGCAGGAGGAAACCTGTTGTAGCGTCTAAACGCATGGGAATGCCATGCTCATCACTTGCAACTCTTCTCACGTATAAAAAACCAAATAAGAAGGGGCATGCGACTAATCATCATGCACCTCTGGAAGCAAAATGGGTAGGGGAAGAACGTATAGGTACGTAATGCCACGCACTTAAAGGGCGCGCAAGGACTAAATCTAAACTCAGATTCTCTTGGATTTTAATATCATCCCTCCCTTTGTTCTATGTGTACCTGTATATCTTCATCCTCAAAACAATCTGCAACTTTTTGTAACAAAAAAACTGTACACAATTCCTTGAACATCTACACTATCTATATCACTAAATACTAAGGCGGATTTTTACCTAGCAAGCTTTTTGGGGTAGCAAGCCTATGCCTATGATCATTGTAATGATGCAAACCTTTTGCAAACAGTGTTTTAAGAGGGTAAAGTGTTATGTTGATAGCAGAAAGCCTGTAAAGAGAAAATGGCTATGGTATGTAAGAATAGTGCTGTTTTTTATACGGAGCTGTCTTATTATAAAATTAAGTAGGGTAGGGGAAGAACGTATAGGTACGTAATTTACGCGCATAAAGGCTTTGTAGGAATTAAATCTAAACTCAGATTCTCTCTCTTTACGGAGTTAAGACTTGTGTTTTTATCATAATGACTAGCTTCTCCATCATAATATTTCTGCACGAGAGCTTTCAAAAAATAGTACACCAGCTAGTTTGTTCTTAAAAAAAATAATCAAGGCAATACTTTTGCACCATCCTCATTCGCCATCCTTAAGGGCGGCTTTTGCATTTACAGAAATTGCCACTGACTTTAGAAGCGGAGCCTAGAAACGCGGGGAAGAGGAGAACCATAGAGCGGTGTGATTACTCATTCTGTCATGCTATAGAAATATTTGGTTTTGTAGGGTAGAAGCAGCAGTCCCCCCCCTTTAATGCCTTTTAGGCATTAAAAATGGCACAAGAAAATGCTGGTAGTCGTGATATGGTTTTTTATTATGGCTGATCCATGAGCTCTAAAATATAAATTGAGAGAGAATGGGCGGCATTAAAAGTTAAACGCGCATGGCGAGGCTTGAGATTGATTAGTTCAAAATCCTTTTTTGAGCG